>JAEZOG010000140.1 GCA_023414155.1 Cyanobacteria bacterium OH_CFB_184
GTTATAGATAGAGACAAACTGATAGTTGGGGTTAAATATGATGCAAAACCTTTTGGATTTGTAGATACAGACTCACAGCTAAAAGGAATTGATGTTGATATCGCTCATGAAATTGCAAAACGATTGCTGGGAAGCGAAGATAAGATTGAATTTAAACAAGTCAGCCCTGCAACAAGAATTCAAGCAATAACAACAGGTGAAGTTGATTTAGTGATTGCGACTATGTCTATTACTCCACAGCGCAGAAATGTAGTTGATTTTTCCGATCCTTATTTTGTGGCAGGACAAGCAATTGTTGTACCTAAAGGAAGTACAATTAATTCTGTGATGGATTTGAATGATAAAGATGTAATTGTAGTGCTTGGCACAACTGGAGAAAAAACACTTAGGTCAATAGTTCCTGGCGTAATACTTCAAGGGTATAAAAGTTATTCAAATGCTTTTTCAGCGTTAAAAAATAAAAAAGCTGATGCTCTTACAACAGATGATGCAATAATTATGGGCTTTATTATAGAAAATAACGATTACAAAATATTACCGAGAAGGTTGACCCAAGAGCCATACGGGATTGCTTTCAAGAAAACTGACGGTAATAATGCGCTTAGAACAAGAGTCAATACAATACTTGCTTCGATGAAAGCAGATGGTACTCTAAACAAGATTATTAAAAAGTGGAAAGCTCAATAAACTAAGCAACGGCTATTTCAGATAAAACATCCTGGAATCTGTCACATAGAACATCTGCAAAGACTTCTGGATCAATTTGGGTTACTACAACAGCCATAAGTTCTTCAGGAAGCTCTTCAAGCATCTTCATTAAATCTTCAGGCTCGAGTACTTCCATGCATTTAATCATTTCAGGTTTTTCTAGCTGCTTCATCGGAAACATTAAAGCATCTTTGCTGAACTCTAAGAACAAATCAGGGTCTTTTTGTGTTAGCTTATGAATCATTTTAATCTTGCTGTCTTTATCCATAGATTGAAGCATTTTTTTGAACTTTTTAGGTGGTAACTGCTGAAAAGTTTGCAACATAGTATTTTTATCTGTTCCAGTTGCAGGTTCTCCTGTTACATTTTCCATTATTCCTTCTAAAACTTCAGGAGGAAATTCGGCTAAATTGTTCATGACCTGTTCCTTGTCAATTTTTGTTGACTCGAAAAAGAAGTTCATTTCTCTTTCTGGAATCATTTGAAGGAATTTTTCAGGTGAAAACTTGTTTAACATAACAGTAGCTATTTTTGCCTTGGGCATATTGTACAAAAGATTAGTCAGTTTATCTTTTGTAAAGAAATTAAGCCCTGTCATAAGGTCTTTTGGCTCTAGAAACTGCATCATAAACATCAAATCAGATTGATTCAAATTCTTGAGAATTTTATATCTGTTTCTAGCACTAAATAGTTTAAATACTTTTAAAAGTTCTTTAGGATCTTTAAGTACATCCAGGTCGAATTTGGCAGCACTTTTATTGCCTTGTGAGGCTTCTGCTTCCATTATTTCTTCTAAGCTTTTTTCACCATATTGGCTTATTCTTTTAGTGCCAATTTCATAGTGTTGAGCCAGATACAGTAAGTCGACGTCTAATTGGATCATATCTACCTAAATACTTGTAAGCGCTATATTTATATAAACGTTTTTGCCTTCATCAAATTTAACTTTTAAGAGAAATTGTGATATTTTTTTACATTGCGCAAGAATAAAGTTAGAAAATTGGCCTCTTGTAACATATAATGTTTTTATGAAAATAATTTTTAGACAGATTTTAATAATTTTATTCTTAATTACAGCAATTTTACCATCTTTTGCAGCTGACGACTATACTGTAATGAAAAAAGATATCATTGCATTATATAATTCTAACAATTTGCAAGATGCGTATCTTTTGATTGCAAAAGTTCCAGAGGAACAAAGAGATGCTGATTTATGGCTTATTCTTGCTAATATCACACAAGATTACGATAAAGAATTAGATTCAATATTTTTGCTTCAAAAAGCGATCGCAGTCGACCCTACTTACTACAAAGGGTATTACAATCTTGGAAATTTATATTTAAAAGATAATAAAATTGTAAAAGCCATTAATAACTATGAGCTAGCAATTAAATATAATAAGGAATTTCCTTATTCTTATTATAATTTAGGCATTTGCCATTATAAGGACGGAAATTATTCAAAAGCTAAATTTAATTTTCTAAAGGCAATTAAATTAAAACCTACAGAACAAAACTTTTATTATAATTTAGCTTTAACTTATAAAAAAATGAATAATAAAAAAATGGCTGAAAAAGCGCTTATGTCTTATAATGCGCTCTCTAAATAACTATATAAAAACTTTTGGTTTGTTGTATTATTGATGTGTTACAAGGAAAAAATACATGAATAAATTTACAAAAGAACAGTTATTAGAGATATATAATTTACCGCTAGAGAAACTATTAGAAGAATCAAAGAAGATAAATTCAGATAAAGTAGAATTTTGTTCTTTAATTAGTGCGAGAACAGGTAAATGCACTGAAAACTGCAAATACTGCGCACAAAGTTCTCATTATTTAACTGACATTTATACTCATCCACTAGTTGATACAGAAGAAGTATTAAAAGCTGCAAATGAAGCTAAATCTAATGGTGCAAATAGGTTTGCGATAGTTACTTCAGGAAAAACACCTTCTGAAGAAGATATTGAGCCAATGTCTAAAATGATAGAAGCTATAAATTCAATAAGTGGGCTTTCTAGTTGTGCTTCTATCGGGATTTTAAATGAGTTTCAAGTTAAAAAATTAAAAGATGCAGGATTGAAACGTTATCATCACAATATAAATACGTGTAAATCATACTATCCACAGGTTTGTACCTCTCATACTTTCGAAGAAAGGATAGAGACGATAAATCTAGTAAAAAAATACGGAATAGAATTATGTTGCGGAGTTATACTGGGAATGGGCGAAACTGCCGAGCAAAGAATTGAAATGGCAATGGAACTTGCTGAAATTGCACCTGATTCAATTCCTGTTAATTTCTTGAGTCCTGTTAAAGGTACTCCCTTTGAAGATTATTTAGACAAGATTGATGAAGAAAATATTTTAAGAACGCTCGCTCTCTTTAAAATTGCCCTGCCAAATGCTATAATCAGATTTGCAGGCGGAAGAAACTTGAGATTATCAAAAAATAACCAAAAAATTGCTTTAAATACAAGTACTGAAGGTATTATGATAGGTAATTTTTTAACTACAATAGGTGTATTG
>JAEZOG010000182.1 GCA_023414155.1 Cyanobacteria bacterium OH_CFB_184
GAGCTGAAGCAGAACATAAATTAAAAGAAGAGAAAAATAAAAGAACCAATGTTAGTACAGATAGTATTTTTTTCATAAAAGTCTCCATTAAAGTTATTATAGAGATTTTACTTTAAATATAAATTAAAACAATTGATTAGGTGTACAAAATTAGTTATAAGCAGAAATGTCCCTTAGAGAGTCTAAATTATAAACAACAAAACACCCTGGAATAGATGGAGGTCTTCCACAGTCATACACCGCGTCTATTCCCATATCTTTTGCTATTATGTCTCTAACATATTCACCAATATGACTATCTAATTTAGCAAGTTTGTTGTAATAAGTTTGAGAATATGTTGGTTGTCCGATTTTTATTCCTGTTATTTCAGATATTTTATTTTTTATGTCAGGGTTATATTTTAATTTTTCATAAAAACCGTGTTGGAACATTGCAGTTGTTCCTTCATATTGACATTTGATTATTGCCCCACCTCCGATTTGGTGTGCTTCATACTCGCTGCCGGTAAAACAAGTTCCTGGACCACAGACTGTTCTTGATATTTTCTCTGGGTCAAAACCGTTTTTTAAAATGCTTTTTCTGGCTTCTGCACTTGTTCCGTGCAACATATTGTAATAGGAATCATTTTCTTTTATTTTGATCAAGCAGCTTTGTATATAATCTTTTATTGTTCCTTCGACTTTTTCTCCTTTTGGCGTTTCTATTTCTATGATCAAGTTATCAAGTTCTTTTTTTATTTCTGATTTAAGAGCTTGTTTTGTTTGCATTGCTTCTTCATCAATTTTTCCAGAGAAATTAATTTTTGGCATATAAAAATTATTAGACATTGTCATTTCTTTTAAAGGAGTAGATTGTATTGTATTTAGTTCTTTTTTATCTTGTGTTGGAGGTTTGATCGGTTGAGAGTTGTTGATGTTGTTAAAGTGGATTTGATTAATCATAAAAAAACTCCTTTTTTCTGTTTATATAAAGAAAAAAAGAAATAAAAATTGATTGTTTTTTTAAAAAAGTTACCATTTATTAACAAAAAAACCGGATTAAATAACCCGGCTTTTTTATTTTTGAATAAAATTAATTATTATTCTTTTGTATATTCTGCATCAATTACATCATCATCAGAATTTGTTGAAGAAGCTTCTTCTGTAGGTTGTCCTTCAGTTTGAGCTTCCGCACCTTCTTGCTGAACTTGGCTGTATGCTGCTTGAGAAATGTTGAACATAGTTTGTTGAAGTTCTTCAGAAAGTTTTTTGATTTCTTCTGTTGGTTTGTTTTCGTCAAGAGCCGCTTTTAGCGTAGCTTTTTGTTCATCAAGTTTTGATTTATCAGCGTCTGCTATTTTTCCTTCGAAGTCTTTTACAATTCTGTCAGCAGATGTTAATAAGCTGTTTGCGTTATTTTTAATTTCTGCTTCTTCTTTGCGTTTTTTGTCTTCTTCAGAATTAGCTTCTGCTTCTTTAACCATTCTGTCGATATCGGTTTCAGAAAGGTTTGAAGAGTTTGTAATTGTTATTTTTTGTTCTTTATTTGTTGCTTTGTCTTTAGCGCTTACGTTTACAATACCGTTAGCGTCAATATCAAAGGTTACTTCGATTTGAGGCATGCCTCTCATTGCTGGAGGGATTCCGTCTAATCTGAACATACCAAGAGATTTGTTATCTTTTGCCATTGGTCTTTCACCTTGAAGTACGTGAATATCAACAGCTGTTTGGTTGTCATCTGCAGTTGAGAAAACTTGAGATTTTGAAACAGGAATAGTTGTGTTTCTTGGAACAAGAGGAGTAGAAACTCCGCCTAGTGTTTCAATACCAAGAGTTAAAGGCGTTACGTCTAAAAGAACGATATCTTTAACTTCACCAGCAAGAACACCAGCTTGAACAGCGGCACCAACTGCAACAACTTCATCAGGGTTTACAGATTGGTTTGGCTCTTTTCCTGTGTAATCTTTAACAAGAGCTTGAACAGCAGGGATACGAGTTGAACCACCAACAAGAACTACTTCGTCGATTTCGCCTTTTGAAAGTCCGGCATCTTTAATTGCTTGTTCTACAGGTTTTTTACATCTATCTAAAAGATCTTGAGTTAATTCTTCAAATTTTGCTCTTGTCAATGATAGGTCTAAGTGTTTTGGACCGTTTGCATCAGCTGTTATGAATGGTAGGTTTATGTTTGTTTCGATAACAGAAGATAGTTCACATTTCGCTTTTTCCGCTGCTTCTTTTAAACGTTGTAAAGCTTGTTTGTCGTTTCTTAAATCGATACCTTCTTGCTTTTTAAACTCATCACAAAGCCAATCCATAACTTTTTCATCAAAGTCATCACCACCAAGTCTTGTGTCACCAGATGTTGATAATACTTCGTGAACACCATCTCCTATTTCTAGAATAGATACGTCGAAAGTACCACCACCAAGGTCGAATACAAGAACTTTTTCGGGTTTTACTTTTTCTAAACCATAAGCTAAAGCTGCAGCTGTTGGTTCGTTGATTATACGAAGAACTTCAAGACCTGCAATTTTACCAGCATTTTTAGTTGCTTGACGTTGGCTATCGTTAAAGTAAGCAGGAACGGTTATAACTGCTTGAGTTACTGGTTGACCTAAATAGCTTTCTGCATCTGCTTTTAGTTTGCTTAATACCATAGCAGAAATTTCTTCTGGACTATACTTTTTGTCGTCTATACTTACTTTAAAGTCTGTTCCCATTTCACGTTTAATTGAGATAACAGTTTTATCTGGGTTTGCAACCGCTTGACGTTTTGCCACTTGACCAACAAGACGATCAGTGTCTTTAAAACCAACCACAGATGGTGTTGTTCTTCCTCCTTCGCTGTTTGGGATTACTGTTGGTTGCCCACCTTCCATAACTGCCACACAGCTGTTTGTTGTACCTAAGTCTAT
>JAEZOG010000207.1 GCA_023414155.1 Cyanobacteria bacterium OH_CFB_184
GATAAAGCAAAAGAATATGGTGCATTCATAGTTGCTTCAGGTAGAAGCGATTTTGAAAACCAAATAAATAATTCGCTTGCATTTCCAGGCTTATTTAAAGGTGCTTTAGAGAATAATGTTAATAAGATTACTGATGAGATGAATTTAAATGCAGCAATAGCAATTGCTTCATTGATTAAAGATGAAGAATTAAAGCCTGATTATATAATACCAGACGCCTTAGATATTAGGGTGGCAGAAGCTGTTGCAAGCAATATAGCGCCTAATTAAACGATGCTTTTTTTCATTCTTTCTGAACGGTTGCTTGTCAGAATATTTCTTAATTTCATAATGGCTTGTGCGTGAAGCTGGCAAACTCTTGATTCAGATACTTCGATTGCTTCACCGATTTCTTTTAAAGTCATGTTTTGATGATAGTATAAAACCATTATCATTCTTTCTCTTTCAGGAAGGCTTTTAAGCGCTTGTTGAAGTTCTTTTTTAGCGTCTTTTTCTTCAAGTTTTTCTAAAGGATTTACAGAATTTGTATCCTCAATAGTATCTATTATTTCAACGCTCTCTTCAGAGTTGCCTCTTTTTTCGTAGATAGATGCAATTGAAGTGTCTTCTGCTAATATGGAATCAACTTTTTCTTTTTCAATTCCTAAACTTTCACCTATTTCTTGAGAAGTTGGTGTTCTCCCTAGTTTTTGCCTTAAAAGTTCAGATGCTTGTTTTACATCTTTGATTTTTTTTCTTGCGCTTCTTGGAAGCCAATCTTGAGCTCTTATTTTGTCAATGATTGTTCCTCTAATCCTCATAATAGCGTATGTTTCAAACCTTGCGCCTTTATCAGGAGAGAATTTTTCTATTGCATCTATAAGACCTTCTACTCCGTAGCTGGTGATATCTTCTATGCTGTATGAGGTTGGAAGATTTACTTTTACCCTGCCGATTACGTATCTTGTAAGATAGATGTATTGCACAATAAGCTCGTCCCTAATTTTTTTGTTGGAACGGTCATTTAAATAAGCCTCCCAAAGTGCGCTTAGCTCTTCGTCTGAAACTTTTTTAATTTTGTTATACGAGCTATATTGTAAATCTTCACCCATCAAATATATCCCAAGTATCCCATAATGGTAGCCTATTATAATTCTATTTGTAAATAGAATTAAGAAATCGTGTATATAGATGAGTTTTATTAAAACGTAACTTTAATTAGACTGTTTTTTTCTTTTGCGGCGTCTCATTAAATCAACAAAAGCTTCAAGTCTTGTTAAATAACCTGCTTTTCCGGATTGTTCATCCATAATCAGAGTTAATATAGGGACTTCAACATCTTCTCTCATCGCTGGGAATATATTCTGCGACATTATCTCCGGCATGCAGGTAAACGGGCTTATGTGTATAAGACCATCTATACCTTTGTTATCAGCATTGACTACATCGCTTATAGATTCTAAAGCGTCCCCGCCGATATCTCTTGTAAGGTATGGTTTTGCAAGTCTAAAAGATCTCTCTAGGTGGGTTTCTCCGCCTTTAAACATTTTAGGAATTATGGCATCTTTCAAAAAGCTTGAAATAGTTAAGCTTCTTCTTGTCTGAACTCCCATTTTTCCAAGTTCTCTTTCGATGTACTGATTTGAAAAAGGATCTTGAACAAGGTAAATTTCCCCGGTTAAATCAACATGAAGAACTTCTCTGTTTTCATCGATAGGCGTTTTTTTAAGCTCAGCTATAGCCGCTTTTTCTGCTTTTTTTAAGTCTCTAACCCTATCTACATCCATTATTATTTTTAAAGCTTTTTTATAATGTTTTTCTGCTGTTCCAAACTCGATTTCTCTTGCTCTATAGTATGCAAGAAGCGTCTCTATTCTGTCTAAAACAAAAACTTTTCTAATAGCAATATTGATTGAGTTTATGATCGGGATAGGATTTTTTATGCCTGTTAGTTTTTGCATAAAATCAAACATTCCTTTTAATCCGTCATAAAGTTGAAGCTCAACGTAATTAGCTTCGTAACCCAGTTCTTTAAGGATTGTTTGAATACTGTTTCCGTATTCACCTAATCTGCAAATTCCAGGTGAAGAAATCATCGCGACATAATCAGCTCCGCCTTCAATTGCTTCGATGAAGTTGCCTAAAATAAGCTTGTAAGGAAGACAAATCGATTCAGGACTGTGTTTTGTTCCTAGTGAAAGAGTTTTTTTGTTGGAGTAGGGAGGAACAAAAGCTTCTATTCCTAGTTTTTCAAGAGCTGCCGCCCAAACTATGTATACATTTCCCATATGAGGGAATGCGACTTTTATTCTCTTTTTTTCTTTCATAGTTATTCTTTTATTTACGCTTTGAGGATGTATCCGCCATTATCAGCGTTGAACAATACGTCTTCATTTATTTTACTTCTTAAGTTTTTAATGTATTTGTATACATAATCTCTTGGAAGTTCTAAAATCTTTGCTAAGTCTTTTGCATAAACAATAGAGTTTTTGTTTGCTAAGAAGTATTCGAAAATCATTTGTTCACGCGATGTTAAACTTTTTTTGAAAGTTAAATTTGATTCTTCATTTTGTTGAAGTTCTGTTTTTGATATGGATTTTTCTTTTTGTTCAACAGTTTTTTGAGAAACGGTTTGCTTTTTAGGAGCTACAGCTTGTTTAGGTTCAATTTTAGGCATAAGCTCTTTTTCTTTTTCAAAAGATTTTATTGCAATAGGTTGCAATTTTTCTGCTTTCATTTTGAACGATTCTGTTGGCATTGTATTTAGCGACTTGGACATAACCTTGTCGATCATATCATTTGTTTGTCTTTCCCCTTGAATAGTCTTCCCTAGCCTAGCAGCAAATTCTTCAAGTGTGATGCGTTCTAGTGAACTTCTCCATTGACGAATTTCTTCTTTGCTTAAGTATTCTGCCATACCTAAAAATCTCCTTGACTCAAAACTGTTTTAAATAAAAACTTCAACCTTTCGGTTAAATACAAATGTACCACAATCACTCGGTAAAATCTCATTTTTTTTAAGAAAATAAATAAAATTTTAAAAAGATTTACAAAACATAAATGTACACTTATTGCACATGTGAGTAATAAAAAGCCATGTTGAAAAACATGGCTTTTTAAAATATAGATCTTTCTGATTTTTAAGAGAAGAAATGTCCTCTTTTTGAGTTTAATGTTATTTTGTCAAAAGAATATAATCTTGCAGGTCTTTTTGATCCTGATTTTGTGTATTCGTCAAGTTCTTTTAAGATTGATCCTGTTAGAACTTTCTTTCTGAAATTTCTTTTGTCTAACTTTTTATCCCAGATAAGTTCGTATGATTTTTGAAGTTCTGTAAGAGTGAATTTTTCAGGAAGCAATTGGAATGCTATCGGGCAAAATTCTAATCTTTCTCTCATTCTTTTTAAAGAATATTCGATGATTTCTTTGTGGTCAAAAGCTAATGGAGGAAGTTGGTATACTCCGTGCCATTGAACTTCTGTAATTTCAGTTTTATCTTCGAATGCAAGTTCAATATCATCAGAACGAATAAGGGCAAAGTATGCGCAAGTAATAACCCTTGCATTTGGATAACGAAGTGGGTCACCAAATGTATACAGCTGTTCTAGGTAGATGTTTTGGACGTTAGTTTTTTCTTTAAGTATTCTTAAAGCAGCTTCGTCAAGATTTTCTGATAAACGTATAAATCCTCCAGGGATCGCCCATCTAGCCTTAAATGGTTCGTGAGCACGTTTTACCAATAGAACATTCAGTTTGTTTTTCTTTATTGTGAAGATAACAACGTCGGCTGTTACCTCGTGTGTTTTAATCTCGTGAAACATAGTTTTCTCTAATCTAATCTATATTTATTTTATTTTAAACATATCCACTTTGTGTGAATTATTAAGAAAAATAAACCGAAAGCGCTGTGGGTTTCTTAAATAGCTTGAGTTAGCATAAAGTTATTTAAGAAAATATCATGGTCATATGATTGACGCATCGGGTCTGGTTTCTGAACCGGAGCTTTTTGAGGAGCTGCTGGTTTGTTGTATTGACGGATGCTCGCATCTGGATAACTTTTTTGATAGTTATATTCGTTCATAATGTTAGAAACAAATCTTTTTGTTTCTGAGAACGGAGGCATTCCGTTGTATTTTTTAACGTTTCCAGGTCCTGCATTGTAAGCTGCAAGAGCAAGTTCAACTGATCCAAACATCTTGTACATCATTTTGTAATATACAAGACCACCCTTGATATTATCGTTTAGATAATAAGGATTATATCCTAATCTTTTAGCTGTTTGCGGCATTAATTGAAATACGCCGACAGCTCCGTATGCACTTCTTTTGTTGTGACAAAATCCAGATTCTTGTTTTGCAATACTTAAACCTAACGCAGGATCGATTCCTAATTCAATGGAATGTTTTACAATTGCTTTTTTAATTGTAACGGTTGATTCTGCTTGTGCTTTTTGTTGGGGGAGTGTTGTAAGGGTTAGACCAATTATAAGTGTTAGTGTGAGTAACCTTCTAATCATGTAAATCCTTTTTTTTGTAAATTGAGAATTTGGGTTAAAATTTTATAAATCTTCTTGATTACTTTTATAATGATATTACAAAAATTTAAAATTTCAACCCTGTAGCCAGTTTCCAGCTTTATGCCAGTTATAGCTTGAAATTTTTTGTAAACTTTTTGCTTTAAATTTTGATTTTTCTTTCTAATATTAGCTTTTCAGAGTTCGAAAAATCATCTATTGTGTCGATGTCAATGGATTGCTTAGTTACACATATCTTTGGGCGCTCTCCAATGAAGTCTTTAACTTTTTTCATAATTTTTGTTTCTATTATATAAATAGATCCGGTTTCTACAAACATATTGTAATGCCTGTCTTCATCTTGCCTTCTGGGCCTTGTTCTGTAGTCGTATAAGCCTTCTACGGTTCCATCGTGTAATTCTTTCCATAGAGCGTGCGTGATTCCGGCTTTTTTTACTGCAAATACAGAATCGCATTCTCCTTCGAAATAAAGCTCAAACGCTTCATCGATATCTTTTTCGGTTCTTAGCGGAGTTGTCGGTTGAAGAAGAATAACCAAATCAGGTTTGTAATTTTCTTTTTCTAATGCCTCAATAACTTGGAGCATAACAGGAGCTGTTTTTGTTTCGTCTTGTGCCAGCTCGATTGGTCTATCGACGACTTCTGCACCGAATTCAAGAGCAACTTTCTTAATGTTTTCATCTTCTGTTGAAAGTACTGTTCTTGTTATGTATTTAGATTTTAAGGGTGCTTCTATAGAATATGCTATAAGCGGTTTTCCGGCTAGTTC
>JAEZOG010000043.1 GCA_023414155.1 Cyanobacteria bacterium OH_CFB_184
AAAAGGAGCTATAGGAAGCACTTTCCCATTATACTCGTATTTTTCAAAGTCTTTTAACTCACCAGGGTACTCTTTGAGTTCTTGCGGGGTTTTAGATAAAATTAATGCAATATTCTGTATAAGCTCAGGCCGATGAGGTAAACTTATATACACCTTATGATATGGAAAAAACTCTGAAGCCGTTGAGAGAATAGCAGAAAATAACTCTGCATTTTTCCCCTCAGGATAACCAACAAGATTAAAAGATATTGTTCCTTTATCTTTCAACAGTTTATGCATTTTTTGAAACGCTTCTACTGTAATAACTTGAAAAGGAATCTTGATATCGCCATGACAAACATCTATATAAATAGAATCATATATTCCTTGCTCTTGATGAGATTTCCTATTCAAATAAGTTCTTGCATCTTCATAAAAAATATTAATATTCTTTTTTTGTTTAAAATCAAAAAACTCTTTGCCCAAATCTAAAATCATTGGATCGATTTCTACAAGATCCATAGATATTTCATCAATTGAATTTTTACTTGTGATCCTATCATATAAATTCATCGGAAAAACTCCCGCGCCTGCTCCGAGCATCAAAACCTTTTGAGGATTCTGAACGAAAAGCTCTGAAAGCATAAAATGATGCAAATACAAAGAAATCTTTATATTATTCTGAGGATCGATTTTGATTAGTGACTCTGCAAGAGGCGCAATATAATTATTTTTCAATAATCTCCATTTTAAATCGTTTTTTTCCTCATCTTGTATAATCAAATGCTGATACCTGGAATCTACTGTTTTCAAAACCCCATCTATAGGGTATTTCAAGTTATTGAGATGATATTGATAAAAAAAAACAAGCAGAATAAATACTATAATTTGAGGCACTAACAAAGATGATAAAACTTTTTGTTTTTTTCTTTTCAATTCATATACTGTCAACAAAAATGAGCCGAATAAAACAATCGCGCCAAGTATATAATAAATAAAATTAACACCAAAAAAGATTATAAATACAAACCCGCATAAGAATGTACCGAGAATAGATCCGATTGTAGAAATAGCACCAAACTTCCCTATCAATTTGCCTGTATTTTCACAGTCGATATTTCTTTCATTGATTGCAAGCTTCATTACATAAGGAGATACAACCCCCAACAATAATGAAGGAACTGCAAATAAAACTACAGAAACTAAAACAGACAGGAAATAAACATTAAAAATGCCCAGATTTATTATTCCCATCCAAAAATGATATTGAAGTATAGCAACCAAAATTATGTATGAAGCGGCGCCAAATAATATTTTTGACAGAAAATGCACAGAAGCTTGTTTGTCTGCCATTTTTCCGCCGAGCCAATATCCGATACTCAAATACAACATCACGGTACCGATTAAGGTGGTCCATACAATAAAGGACGTACCGATATATGGAGCAACAAGCCTAGCGCCTGCTATTTCCAAAGTCATCACGGCAAACCCACAAATAAAAGTTATTAATTCAAACATATTATTCAACTATAATCTCACTAGATAAAATCATATCATATTTTTTTAAATTAAAACTTATGCCTTTTTACTCGAAATTGCCATTTCTTCAACCGGAAGAATATTTGCCATTTCTATTGTTTTAGCGAGTTTCTCCATATCGATTGTCATATTTGAAGCTGTTCCTGTCCCGACAGGTTCTCCAAACATAAAGTAATGGTCCAATTTAACGTTATGAGCTATTCTAAAATATCCGGTATCAAGAATATCTTTCATTTCTTCGTTATAAATTTCGATTACTTTTGTATTTTGCTTGCAATAGGTCAAATTTACAAGCCCAGCACCATGTTGAGAGATCACAACATCAGCATTTGCAAATATTTTCACTTGTTCTAAAACATTAAAATCTTCTAAATAAATGATTGTAAAGCCATATTTTAGAAGATAAGACATAACTTCAGCTTCATTCAACACAAATCTTGAAGTACTCTTATTTCTGCTTATATAAAGCCTTTTTGGCATTGTGTCATCTATATACTCAGGATTTAAGAGCTTTTCTCGCAAGCTGTCTGTAACAATTTGTGGCGTATGCAAATGACTAGGCAAAGATGCTGTGACAAGTGTTCTAGCCCTTAATAAAGTCCCGTCTGCAGATGCAGCAATTATTTTATGATTTGGAATTCCTAATACTTGAAAAAATTCGAGTTGAAACTTAGAACCTGTATGATTTATTACAATTTTATCAAAATCGTTTATTTTATACCCCGCCTTTTCGATCATGCAAATTCTTGGAACAACCCACGTGAGCCAGTGGTAATAATTACCACCCCAACAACTTGTCAAAACAAGCATTTTATTTGCGACTCTGACTTCATAAGGCAATTTTTCGACAGAAATCGCTGGGCACCCATCAAGCAGCATATCTTTTAAGATTTTACCGTCTTGAGAGATAATGTGAGTTTGATCAGACTGTTTTATAAAAGCTCTACCGTCAGGAATTTCTAAGACAAATCCTTCGTTGTAGTTGTTAACACTATTGTGAGCTATTGCTTTACCTAAGAGTGTTTTCTGCTTTTCTGTTAAAAAATCCTCTATGTATTTTGGGGCAGTTCTATTTATTGTGTCTGCATCATAAATCTTGTGATACTTTAATTGCGGACAATCTGCTGATCGTTCGTATTCACCTTTAATAATAGTTTCTTGTTCTTTTACGAAATGCCTTTCGTTAGGGAACAATTCTCTTAAGTACTTAAGACTAGATTGACACTGACTGTTGTATGTTAATGCCTGTTTTAAATACTCCAAGATTTTAGGCAAATCTCTTTGAATTATAGAATACTGAACAAGCTCATAAAAAGCCTCATAAAAAGGCACAATATTAACAGCACGTTTCATATATTCTATGGCTTTTGGAATGTTGTTGTAATTTTTTGACTCTATCTTACTCAGGTAATAAAAACATTCGATTTTATCAGGATAACTGACAATTAAACTCTCAAAAAGACCCTTTGCTGTTGCCACATCGCCGTTTGCATAAGAATCTACAGCATTTTTATATTCCACATCATAACTCAAATGATTTCTTCCTTAGCAATCTAAAACTACCTATCTGCAATTTATGCAAAAACGCTCAATTACAATATTTTTTATAATTTTAACATAATTAAGAGAACAATCAATCGTTTTATCCTTAATACAAACCAGGGTATTTAGGGAGTTTTGAAGTGAATTATTGTTTAAGAAAACAAAATATTGCTTAATTTGTAAAATTATTTTTAAAATTTATATATTTTGATGTTAGTTGATATAATTGATGGCAAAAGGTAATCGCGTAATGAATTTTTATGAAACATTGAATTTACATGGTCACGGACCGCAAACTCAAAATGAATATATTGATTTTAATAAATTTTTCTCAAGTGTTCAAAAAACCCCAAAAAACAAACAAAAAAGATGTTTTATATGTGGTCAAAAAAATATTGAATACTGCAATTCTCATACAATTCCTCATTTTGTATTAAAAAACATTGCCACAAATGGGAAACTCAATAATACACAAATTTTTAATTCAGCTCTTTTATTTGCATCAGAAAGTGGACTAAACAACACTCAAACATTCCATTCCATATGTAAAGTTTGTGATAATAATATATTTAAAGAGTATGAAACACCAGAAAATATAAAGAAAGAGCCTAATCAAGAAATTATGAAACAAATTGCCTTGAAAAATCATATTTCTAGATTGTACAAGAATAATAAAGAAAAAAGAACCTATAATTATGTTCTTAATGCTCATAAAAACACACCAAATGCTCATTTTGCTAAAACGATGGCTAAACATTATTTACCAGTAACAGAGTATAATTGTTGCTATAATAGGAGACAAGCAAAAAGAATCATAAAGAATTTAAGCAATGATGTTATATTGTATAAATTGTGTTATTACAGAAAACTTGACTATGTAGTTCCGTATACAATTCAATCTAATTCAATTTTATCCTTTGGTTTTAACAATGAACTACTTGTTAATAGCTTTAAAGATGGAGATTTAGACATTGCAGACGATATTCATTTGTGTATTTATCCACTTGAAAATCAATCTATTATATTAATATTTTGCAGTACAGATATTAATGATTATGATAATTTCTTTGCAGAATTGAAAACAAAAAAAGTCTCAGAGCAGTTATCAATAATAAACTTTATTACATTTGCATATTTTGAAAATATATATTTACATAAAGATATAGACCAATCAACCATAGATAATGATAGCTTACAAAAATTAACTCACGAACAATTTGCAACAATAAGTTATAGGGGGCTTATTGAGGGTATGTCTCAAGAAGAACGAAATCAAATGAAATTGGAATCCTTAGAAAATAATTTTAGCATAAGCAACCATTTTGAAATCCCTAATTTGCTGGATAAAAAAAACAAGATTATTGATTAAATTGACATAGATATCTTATTCATTATATCTATATACATGAATAAAAAACCTAACTTGAAAATTCAATTTGACGGAGTTAAATATACTCCAGAAGAAACAAAATAAGCTTATCTTGATTTGCTCAAAGCCTTACTAATTAAAAATAAACGTTGAGAGACTGTCTTGCTCACTCGCGGTAAACGGAATTACGGTCGAAAGTTCATCACTTCTGCCCTTCAGCCTCTGCT
>JAEZOG010000054.1 GCA_023414155.1 Cyanobacteria bacterium OH_CFB_184
AAATACAAACAATAGATGATATAATCAAACAAATAGAGCATTTTCGAGCAATCGACAAAAATACTCAAGCTATTCTTTTTAAAAAATATAAAGAAACAATGACAAAAAAACAAGAATGCAAACTCTGCAAATTCAAGTCTATCTGTAAAACAGATGTATTTTTATAACAGATATGCTATAATCATAGTAGAAAACAGGTTAGTTTATTATGATTTTCTGCACTAAAATTAAGCTTTGTATGTTGATGGTTTTAATCTTATTTACAACCGTAGGATGCGGTCACAATGAAGATAAAAAATCATTTTTCAACAGACAATCTGCGTATGATCAATTTGTGAATGACCATGCCGATTCAACCAAACCAAAAAGGATCGGTAATGTAATATATTTGGGCTCAAATTATGAGTCTTCACCTCAAAATAGAAAAAAAGGCGAAATGAGCTTCGAATTTGAAGATTTAAAAAGATAACTTGTAATTAATTCTTTTTATCTTACTATAGTTGTAGTTAATAGGTTAAAAAATAGCAAAGAAGGAAATTTTGATGAATTATTCTCATGGTTCTTTGGAAAATGAAATCTTAAACTCCGTTTGGGGTATGGAAGAAAAAGATCAAGATGCAAGCATTTCAGTAAATGAAGTTCTTGAATCAATTAATAATAATGGAAATATTAGAGCCTACACCACTGTGAAAACCGTTATGGACAGATTGGTAGAGAAAAATCTTCTTGTAAGATACAAACAAGGTAAAAAATTCTTCTATAAATCTATCTCTTCAAGAGAAGAAATGGCAAAAACTGCAATTCAGAAGCTTGCAAGACAATATTTCAACAATGATTTTAGAGCGATGATGCTTGCCGTTGAAAAAGAATGTACAGTTTTAACAAAATAATTGCATTTGTTGAAAACGTAAAAACCTTCTTCGAAAGATTGAAGGGAAATTTTTCTTGCAAAAGCGCTGAAAACGAAGTCGATTATCCTTTTCAAAGAAAATTTGTAGCTGATTTAATATTAAAAGTTTTAACCCATCAACTTTTAGTCAGAGAAGCATTATTGAAGTTTCCCTGTGACACTAAAGATATTTCACTTCAAGCGGCCTGGCATGCATTATGCCATCTTGAAGCTGATGAGGACTTGAGGAGAAGGGACTTTGATTACGCTCAAGAGCAAGATGACTTTTTAGAACTCATTGCTTTTACTCTTCAAAAAGGAGATGAGCTTCCTGAAAACATAACAAAAGCATATGAAAATTATCACTCTGAAGCCTTAATTCCCCATTCAAAAGGATTAAAAGGCTTAATTCAGAAACTTACAAGATTTATTAATCTTTAAAACTAAGGGTTTTCAATGTCAAAAAGCTTTTTGTACAAATCTTTTTGCTTTTCAGTTAGTTTTGCAGGCAAATTTATATTAATCTTGACGTTCAAGTTACCAAAACCGCCTTCTTTTTTTGGCAGACCTAGATCTTTTAATCTAAGCGTCTTTCCAGAGTGTGTTTCTGGAGGAATTTTTATCCCTATAACACCATGGAGGGTTTGAATTTCTTTTTTGCAGCCCATAACAGCTTGAGAAGGAGTTATATCTAGCTGTTTAGTCAAATCATCATCATTGATCGTATATTCGCTATCTTTAAATTTAATAACGAAATACAAGTCGCCTTTTTCACCGTAGTCATTAGCTTTGCCTTCTTTTGCAAGCCTAATTTTCTGACCTTCGCGAACTCCTTTTGGAAGTTTAACATTTAAACTTTTTGTTTCGCTGATAAACCCCGTTCCCCCGCATGCATAACAGACTGAACCAACTCCGCTGCATTTGTGGCATTTTTCTAACGTATTTAATCTAACCGTTATAGGGGTATCAGACATAAGGTCTTTTGCAGAAACGTATAAATCCTGAGTAACATCAAGATCTGTAGGTTTCTTTGCAGCCCTTCCTGCTTGAGCTCTTCCTGTTTGTGAACGAGCAGAAGAACGCCCTCCAAAATCAGAAAAATCATTGTATGAAAATCTTGAACCGCCTCTTGTTTTTTTCGCCCCTGACTGGCTAGCTCCTGAAAAATCACCAAATATTGAACTAAAGAAATCAGAAAAACCGCCTAAATCACTGAATCCTTGTGAAAAAGATGCCTGATCAAAGCCTCTGCCGCCTTGATTAAAACTAAAACCCTCAAATCCAGGAGGAGGAGTAAACTCTGCTCCTGCTTGCCAGTTGGCTCCAAGGCTGTCATATCTTTTTCTTTTATCTTTATCAGAAAGCACTTCATATGCTTCATTTATATCTTTAAATTTTTCAACTGCATCAGAAGACTTGTTGACATCAGGATGGAATTTTCTTGCCAATTTTCTATAAGCTGACTTTATTTGAGCTTCAGTCGAAGATCTATCAACTCCAAGTATTTTATAATAATCTTTATATTGCATTAATTTAAAGACTCCCAAATCTAAATTTACGATTGTACTTTTATAATAATATAAAAAATGGTAGTTTTATTTAATATTAATTTTTTCTTAATGATAAAATAAATTTAAATTAGACAAAAAATAGGTTATCCTAAGGATTAACTCAACAACGTGTTAGTGTAATATCAAACTATGAAAAATATAATAAAAATACTAATTTTAATATTAATTTTAACTAATCAGTGTTGCTCATTTGCAAAAGAGGAAGTAATAAAAACACTTACAACCCCAAAAAGCTCTACTGAAGCGATTAAAACAATACAGAACCTTCCAAATATCGGTGGAAACACCGTAAATGTGGCAAACGGAACAGCAACAAAACCTGTTGTAACACCGATGATACCTGATCAAGCAACAAAACCGCCTTCAGAATATATCTACAAAGAATCATCTTATCAAATAAGCAACATTGACCCTACTGTAGCAACATCTTTAAATAGCTTTTACCCTGGGTTAAGAGGCTCAAACCAACTTATAATCTATACACAAAACTACGGACTTAGAACAGGAACAAATGAATTTGGGACTGAAGCGATCGTTCAAGGAAACATTGTAACAGAAATGAACGGTGCAGATTCAATAATACCTAAAAATGGGCTTGTTATAAGCGGACACGGCAACGCTAAAAAATGGATAAACGAAAATATCACTATAGGTTCAAAAGTATTTGTAGATACAGCTAACAACAAAATAAAAACATACCTTACTCCTGACAGCTTAATCTTTAATGCAAAAGAAAAAATCAGAGAAGCAAATTCTATAATGGAATACTATAGATCGATAGACATTCTATACAATGATAAAGCGGCTTTAGACTATATATCAAGAGCAAAAGAATTGTTAAGAAAAGCAGAAATCGATCAAGACAATGCTCAACTTTATATAAGCGAAGCTACAAACTATGCTAATCAAGCTATTACCAATTCGCTTCCATATAGAGAAAACGAATTAAAAGGCGTTTGGGTAAGACCGACAGAAAAAAGTGAATTAGAAATCGTAAAAACAATTGAAAAGCTTCAAAATGTAGGAATAAACAACGTTTTCTTAGAAACTTACTACCA
>JAEZOG010000181.1 GCA_023414155.1 Cyanobacteria bacterium OH_CFB_184
CTGTACATAACAGGGTTTTTGCATCTCCAGCAATGTGGGTAGCTGTGAGAAATGTCGTGTTTTTCAATTAAAGCATTTGCTGCTTCTAATTTTTCTATAACTATTTTGTTTCCTTTGTAGTATGGAACACCAACTAAATCAGCGTCTTTGAAACTATCACTTTCTGTCCATATGCCTTTTTCATTCAAAGGTGAAAGTGTTTCGATATTGTATCTTTGGCAAACTTCCCAGTCTTCTAAACCGTGACCAGGAGCTGTGTGTACACAACCTGTACCGGCATCTAGTGTTACGTGATCGCCAAGAATGATAGGGCTTTTTCTTTCATATAAAGGATGATTTGTTTCTAAAAGTTCAAGCTCGCTTCCTTTTATGTTTCCTAAAGCTTTAACTTCTGATTCTTCCCATTTTGCGTCTTCGACAAATGATTTTAACAAGTCTGTCGCAACAAGGTAGTTGTCGTTTTTGTATTCAAAAATTGTATAATCCAACCTAGCATTTAATGATATTGCAAGGTTAGAAGGAATTGTCCAAGGAGTTGTTGACCAGATAACTGCATATAAGTCATTTTTTGTTTCAACGTTTGATCTTGAGTATGCTTTTTTTGCATCTTCATCATTAAATTTAAAACGAACATATATACTTGTAGATGTGTGATCTGCGTATTCAACTTCAGCTTCTGCTAGTGCTGTTTCGCAAGATGCGCACCAGTATACTGGTTTTAGTCCTTTTTCTACATAGCCGTTTTCAAACATTTCTCCGAAAACTCTGATTTGTTCAGCTTCAAACTCAGGAGCGATTGTAAGATAAGGGTGTTCCCAGTCTCCCCAAACTCCTAACCTTTTAAACTCTGATTCTTGTCCTTTTAGGTTTTTAAGCGCGAATTCTCTGCATTTTGCTCTTAGTTCAACTGGAGAAATAGCTTCTCTTCCGCCTTTTATATTTTTAACTACAGCATTTTCAATCGGCAAACCGTGAGCGTCGTAGCCAGGAATATAAGGTGCATAAAATCCTGCTTGAGATTTGTATTTGATTAAAATATCTTTCAAAATTTTGTTTAAAGCAGTACCAATGTGAATTTTGTCAGAGCTTAAATATGGAGGTCCATCGTGAAGGATAAATTTATTTGTTTTATCTCTTTGTTCGATGTTTTTTTCATATATTTTATTCTCTTCCCAAAATTTTTGGGTATTAAGTTCTTTTTGTGCGGCGTTAGCTCTCATTTCTAGAGTTGTTTGCGGCAAGTTGATCGTATCTTTGTATTCTAGTTGTTTACTCTCTGACATATTTTCCTCGTAAAATTTCTATTTACTACATAATGTATATTTTAGTACAAAAATGAACATATGGAAAATACTTACTAGCAAATTTTTCTTAAAGCATGCTTTATAATATTGTCGACTTTTTTAGAGAAGGGTATCATCAACTTAAATGGTTCAAAAAATTAACTTTAAACCATATAATAACTTTCGCGTTTACAATAAGTGTGTTAGTAACAATCTAAAGCCAGTGAATTTGCCTCAAAAAACTATAGTTCATGCTGAGTCAAAACCTGCCAGCAGTTCGGTTTATTTGCCGCTTTCTTTGATTTCTTTTGGAAAAAAACAACTGCAGATTAATATGGAATCTAGAGCTTTTTCAAAAAATGACTATTTCCCTGATTATAAAAAAGTGCCGGATGGGTTTAAATATAACGAAACAAAAAGATTGTATGCAGATGAAGGAATTACGAAAAAAGGTAGTTTAGGAAAACACTTTTACCCTGACAAAGAACAAATTACAATCGTTGATAGACAAAGAGATAGCAACTTAAAGACAATTAAAGCAGATTACAAAAAAGTTGCTGATACATATCTTGTAGAGTTAAAGCAAGATAAGGCCCTTTCTAAAAAACAAAAAAATGAATTATTGATAGAAAATACGGTTAATTATGTAAGAGGGTTAAAACAATCTCCTTTGGTAGACGAACTGTATGAACCTTCTATTCCTATAGCTGGAAGAGAAAGCTATCTTGGAGATGTCTTTGCGTGCAAAAAAAATGTATGCAGACATAATGCTTTTTTAACAAAGCTTTTGCTTGAAGATTATAATATTCCATTGGCTGTTCAGTCAGGGTATATAATTTCTCCATATGGAAGCGGTCATCACTGTTGGAATACCAATAAAGATTCGTCGAACAAAGAAAAACCATATGATGCTTCTTTTCAAAATGGTGAATGCTGGTATTTTAAATTTGACGGAAGCCCATTGTATCTCGATAATTTGCCGCTCCAAAAACAGACTGAATACGATGTCTTGACTATGCAAGTCGGTGATGAATTGATGCTGGGTTTTGACGAAGAGGACAATGTTATTTCAAGCAAAACAAATGAAAATGCAAGTTTCTTCGCAAAATTATACTTAGATGAGTTTGATACTTTGATGATTGAAAGACCGGATGAGGATATCTACGGTTTTGATTATGACTATACCCTTGATCAAAAAAATAATGTGATTTTTTATAACACAGAAACCAATGAAAAAATCTTTCAATTCCCTTACGATAATTTAGTTTATTTTTTAAAGTTAAAAATAGCAGCTGATTCAATCAAATTGTCAAAAATGCTCAATATACCTATGCCAAACGGTAAAATCAATTACCAAGAATTGATGAAGCATAAAGAATTGTATAAACAAATTGATCCTGCGATTTCCCAAAAAACTGTTGATTCAATTCTCACAATTATGAATGAAGAAGCGGAATAACAGCTCTTAACAAAATTTATATATATAGTGTAAAATCATTGTTTATATGAGATAATCAACGGGTAATAAACTAAAAAAGGTTTGTATATGATTAAAGTTGGAGTCGTGGGTGCGCTCGGTAAAATGGGCAGAGAAGTCATCAATGCAGTATATAAAGATGCTGATGCAGAACTTGTTATGGCTGTTGACATTGTAAGTGTCGGTGAAGATATAGGAAGCCTCGTTTTAGGTAAAAATCTTGGCGTTACTATAAAAAATAATATAGAAGAAGCAATTGAATCAGATAAGCCTGATGTTGTTGTTGATTTTACACAGCCAAGTACAATTTTTCAAAACACAGTATTGTATTTAAATAAAAAAGTTCATTCTGTAATCGGTACAACAGGCTTAAGTGATGAACAACTTGCAACTTTAACCGATTTATCTGCTACAAATCAAACTTCTTGTTTAATTGCTCCAAATTTTTCAACAGGTGCAATTTTAATGATGATGTTTGCAAAACAAGCAGCGAAATACTTTGATAATGCTGAAATCATTGAGCTTCATCACAATCAAAAGAAAGATGCTCCCTCTGGAACAGCTATAAAAACAGCAAAATTGATGGCTGAAGAAAATTCTAATTTTTCAACTAATAACTGCCCTGAAGTTGAGTTGTTAGAAGGTGCACGTGGTGCAAATGCAGATTCAAACATAAGAATACATTCAGTTAGAATGCCTGGATATATCGCTTCTCAAGAAGTAATATTCGGTTCAAACGGACAAATATTTAAAATTAAACACGACACGATGGATAGATCATGTTATATGGCTGGTGTTATGCTTGCTGTAAAACATGTCTGTAATAACATCGGTTTTGTATACGGATTAGAAAACATAATGTAAGGGGAAAAAATGAGAAAACCAAACATCGCAGTTTTAGGCGCAACAGGTGTTGTAGGACAACAAATCCTAAACATCCTAATTGAAAACGAAGTTCCATACAACGAAATAAAGTTCTTGGCTAGTGCCAAGAGTGCAGGTAAGGAAATCGAATTCAAGGGCAAGAAACATACGATTGTTGAAGCTACCCCTGAAGCTTTTGAGGGTGTAAATATAGTACTTGCTTCTGCAGGTGGTGCAACAAGCAAAAGATTCGCATCTGAAGCAGTAAAAAGAGGCGCTGTATTTATTGATAACTCTAGTGCTTTTAGAATGGATGAAGATGCTCCATTGGTTATTGTTGGCGTAAATGATGAAGATATCAAAAAACATAAAGGTATTCTTCCAAACCCAAACTGTTCAACTTCACAACTTATGCTTGTTTTAAAGCCATTGCATGACTATGCAGGTATTAAAAGACTTATTGTAAGTACTTATCAGGCTGTGAGTGGTGCGGGTATCGCTGCAATAAGTGAACTTACAGAAAATACAAAAGCAGCTTTAAACGCTGAAAGTTTTGAAAATAAAGTTTTCAAAAAACCGATTGCATTTAATGTAATCCCTCAAATCGATGTGTTCTGTGAAAACGGATACACTAAAGAAGAGATGAAAGTAGTAGATGAAACTAAAAAAATACTTCATCTTGATCAAAATACTCCAATCACTTGTACAGCAGTAAGAGTACCTGTATACAACGGGCATTCTGAAGCAGTTACAATTGAGTTTAAAAAAGAAATTACTCCTGAAAAAGCAAGAGAACTTTTAGAAAATGCTTGGGGCGTTGAAGTAGTTGATAATACTGAAAACTACGACTTCCCGACTCCTCATATGGCATCAGGAAAAAATCCTGTTTATGTAGGCAGAATAAGAAAAGATCTTGCTTTTGATAACGCAATTTCCCTATGGTGTGTTGCGGATAATATCAGAATCGGTGCAGCTTTAAACACTGTAAGGATTGCTGAAAAAGTTATTGAAAACCAGTTGTTTTAACTAGAAGAATTAAAGGAGAATTTATAATGGCTTTAAGATATGATGCAGGCGAAATTATCACGGCAATGGTCACCCCATTTGATGTTGATTTAAACATCGATTATCCTGCTTTAGAAAAATTAATCGAACACCTTATCTCAACAGGTTCTGATGCGATATTGGTCGCTGGTACTACTGGTGAGTCACCGACCTTAACACATGAAGAAGAACTGCAAATCCTTGCTTTTGTAAAAGAAAAAGTTAATGGAAGAGTTAAAATAGTTATGGGCGCTGGTTCTAACTGCACAAAAACAGCTGTAGAAATGTCAAAAAAAGCAGAAGCTGCTGGTGCAGATGCTATTCTTTCAGTAGTTCCATACTACAATAAGCCGTCTCAACCAGGCATGTATGAACATTTCGCTGCAGTTGCAAATTCTGTAAATATTCCTATTATTTTATACAATATCCCAGGTAGAACAGGCGTCAATATGGCTCCTTGCACGATTGCTAAGCTTGCAAACGAATTCAAAAATATAGTTGCAGTAAAACAAAGCAACTCGGATTTGGATTTAGTAAGCGATATAAAAATACTTTGTCCTGAAGATTTTGCTATTTATTCAGGTGATGATAGTTTAACACTTCCTATGCTTTCATTAGGTGCGCACGGAGTTATTAGCGTAGCTTCTCATATTGCCGGGAAAGGTATAAGAGAGATGATCAGCGCTTATAAATCAGGTGACATCAAAACAGCAACAGAAAAGCACTTATTTTTATATCCTGCGTTTAAAAAGATCTTTATGCTTCCAAATCCAATACCGATAAAAGAAGTATTGTCTAAACTGAACATCGTTAAAAAGTATGTAAGACTTCCATTAGTTACTATGACTAGTGATGAAAGAAATGAATTATACGGGGTCTTAAATAGATATTTATAAGCGCTTAAACATAAAAAAGAAGCTATGATTTATTCATAGCTTCTTTTTTTAATTAGTTATTTACAAGTTTAAAAATATCATTACAAACTTTAAATAATTCTTTAGCCATCTTGAAGTCAACCATATTTGCTCCGTCACAAAGAGCTGAATCTGGATTAGGATGAACTTCAAAGAATAATCCGTTAGCTCCAGAAGCTACCGCTGCTTTTGCAAGTGTAGAAACAAATTTGCGCTCTCCTGAAGATGATTCACCAGCCCCACCTGGTAATTGAACACTGTGAGTAGCATCAAAAATAACAGGGTAGCCCATTTCTTGAATAATAGGTATAGCTCTCATATCAGAAACAAGGTTGTTATAACCGAAACTAACGCCTCTATCTGTTATTGTAATTTTGTCGTTACCTGAATCCAGTACTTTTTTTGCAATCGATTTCATCTGTGCAGGTGCTAAAAATTGACCTTTTTTAATGTTTATAATTTTACCTGTTTTAGCCGCCGCTACAAGCAAATCAGTCTGTCTGCATAAAAAGGCTGGTATTTGTATAATGTCAGCTACTTCAGCTGCTATTTGAGCTTCATCTGCAGAATGGATGTCTGTCACAATCGGTAAGTTGAATTCTTTTTTTACCTGAGATAAAAGTTCAAGACCTTCTTCCATTCCAGGACCCCTATAAGAATCAATTGAGCTTCTGTTTGCTTTGTCGTAAGAAGATTTAAAAACATAGTTTATATCTAACTCTTGAGCTATTTTTTTTAATTCTTCTGCTGTTTTAAAAAGAATATCTTTGCTTTCAATAGCACAAGGACCTGCTAGGATTGTTAATTTATTTCCGCCGATTTCAAAATCGTTTAATCTGACTTTTTTTATGTCACTCATTATTTTTTCCTTAAACTGTTTATTTCATTGTTTTATTATATTTCAAATTTGAAGACTTTACTATAACAAATTAAGTTTTCTTCATTGATAGTTGTAAAAACTAGAAAGCTTCTAGTATGTGTGTTATAAAGTTGTATAAGTTGAGAGTTGTCTAATGATAAAAAGAAGTTTATATAGTTTAATACTTTTTTGCTTTGTGTTTCAAGGGATAGGTTTTGCTCAAGATGAAGTAGATCTTGGAGTTCAGCCAAAAAAATCTGTTAACTTGCGCCCAGTAGACAAGGTTATAAAAGGAAGTCTTCTTGTTAATGATAAAGAGACTTTAGATAATATTGTTAAAATGCAAAAAGAAGAAGAAATAAAAGACATAGAGCTTTTATGGAAGGCTACTGTTGAAAAAAACAATTTAATCAAGTTTACTATGAAAAAACTTAATACACCTGAAAGCCAAAGAAGGCTGCATTCTTCATTTATGGCAAAAAGTGTGTCGGCTATTGTCTACGGAGCTTCGTTTTTGCCGAGTTTGGCAGGTGCTGATTCACTTGTTCAGTCTGCTTCTTTTGCAACAGGAAGATTGGCTAATAATTTTATAAATAAAGAAAATATGCATCAAACGCCGCCACTTACTGACACTGAGTTGATTGAGCTGGCAGGTACAATTGAAAATCTGCAAAGTGATATTATATCTGCTTATTATAACTATAAAGGTTCGTTAAATAAGCTTAGAGATACAAGAGCAAGAATTATTTTATATAATAAAAATTACTCTGAAGCGCTTGCAAAAGGTGATAATCTTGAAGTAACCATTTCTTCTGCTTTATATGACGATATGGTTATGCAAGAGTTTGTCCAAGAACAAACAGCAAAGAAATATTACTTAGAGCTTGAAAGATTTGCAGGTAAAACCGCCGTTGATAGTTTGATTTTATCTCAGTATGCACTGAAAAATTCTTTGGTTAACCCTAAAGCAATAGGTGGGGGGAAGTAATATGAAAAAGAAATTTATCGCTGCTTCTATAATGTTATCGTTGTTATCAATGAGTTTGCCATCTATGGCGGTAACTCTTGATGATCTGACTCTTCCAAAAGATCCTGCATATAGACTTGGGACTTCAAATGAAATCGAAAAAGCATACAACGTAGTTGATTTATCTAAAAAAGAAGCGTCTATGAATGCAAGTTATGATAGAGAATATTTGAAAAATATTACATATTCTGATGCCACATTAAAAGACCTTTCAAAAGAACTGTCAAAGCTAATTGAACTGGATAAAACGGATTTAATGGAGGCTATTCAAATCCTTTGGGCTGGAGCTGCAAATAAAAGTGAGACTATAAAATTTGCTATTTATAAGCTTTCTAACCCTGATGCTGATAAGCCCGATGATAGTATAGTTAAAAAAATTATAAAACCGCTTGCAGGTTTTACATCAATTGCCGGTG
>JAEZOG010000220.1 GCA_023414155.1 Cyanobacteria bacterium OH_CFB_184
ATAACACCCTTGCCTGCTTCTTCGATTAGGCTGAAGATTTTTTTATCTTGATCAGTTATTCCATCCATTGCATCAACTACAAGAATTGCTACATCACAATCCCTGATAGCTCTTATAGCTCTGTCAACAGCAAATTTTTCAACACCCCAGTCAACTTTGGCTTTTTTTCTGATACCAGCAGTATCCACCAAGATGTATTCTTCATTTTCATATTTTACTTTTGAATCGATGCTATCTCTTGTTGTACCAGACACATCTGATACAATAACTCTTTCTTTATTTAAAAGAGCATTAACGATAGAAGACTTTCCGGCATTTGGTTTTCCAACAATCGCAATTCTTATGGTATCAGGTGTTTCTTCTTCATCGGGAACTTCAAAGTCTTCTGTAATTTCATCAAGAAGGTCGCCGACTCCTCCAGAACCGTGAAGAGCTGATATAGCTTTTGGATCACCTAATGAAAGTTCATAAAATTCAGCAATCATCGGAGTTTTTTCTGGTGAATCAATTTTGTTAACAACGAGGTAAACCTTTTTACCGCTTTTTCTTAATATATTAGCGATATCATAATCAATCGGATTGATACCGTCTTTACCATCGACTAAAAAGATAATTACATCAGATTCATCACAAGCGACTTTTGCCTGAGTGAATATATTAAGCATTATCTCATCTTCATCACCGGGAATAATACCACCTGTGTCGATGACTGTAAAATCTTTATCTTGCCAACTTACGTCAAAATATATTCTGTCTCTTGTAACTCCAGGAGCATCATCCACTATTGACTGGCGGGCTCCTACTAAACGATTAACAAAAGTAGATTTTCCCACATTTGGACGTCCTACTATAGCAACTACTGGTTTCTTTGACATAATTTCTCACTTTTTAAAATATAACTAATTTTAATACAAAAATAGTTATATTACTAGAATCAATTATAGAGAATCAATTATAGAGAATCAACTATCGAGAAGGTCCATTATCCAGCCTGATAACTCTATCTTTTTCGGCATTTTCATCGTCTGTAAGCTGTTTTGCAGCATCACTCAGACTTAAGACTCTGTTTATAGTTTCCATTTGCTGTTCTTTTTGGATTTTTTGATCTTTTTTATCGAATTTAATAAATTCATCTCTTGAATCTTCAAGTGGCTTAAACTTATTTCTCAAAACAACAATATCTACTCTTCTGTTCAATGCTCTATTTTTAGCGCTTGTATTTGGAGCCATCGGTCTTGTATCTGCAAAACCGATAACAGTGAATAAATCCGGAGTAAACTTAAATCTATCTATAAGATATCTTACAACTGCACTTGATCTAGCCGAAGAAAGCTCCCAGTTAGACGGGAATTTTGCATTGGAAAACTGAATATTATCTGTATGTCCTTCAACCCTCATTAAGTGCATTATAAATTTGCGACCGATTATTCCACCGATTTTATCAAGCTGAATCTTTGCTTTTGGACTTAATTCAGCCGAGCCTGAGGCAAAAGCCAATGCTTCATCAGATAGAATAATTGTAAGACCTCTATCGTCAACTTTTGTGGTTATACCATCAAGTTCACCATTTTTTGACATTTCTTTTATCTGCTTTTGAATATCTTGAAAAGAAGATTCTTCATACTTAGGATTTAAATATTCAAAAATAAGGGAACTCATCAAAGAATCAGCAGGAGTAGAACTTAAAACACTCTCGCCTTGAGAATCCATAATCCCTTGAGAACCTTCAATTACGCTATGAGAAAAAGAACCTTTTAAGGACTGACCTAAGCTTGTAAACTTAGCAACATCTGTTTGAGCAAGCGCATAAAGAACAACGAAAGTCGCAAATAAAAGCGTCATGAAGTCGGCGTATGACACCAGCCAACGTTCTAAATTTTCATGTTCTTCATGTTTCTTTTTTCTTGCCATTATTTCTCTTCAGACTTACCCATATCAGGTAAAAATGATTGTAATTTTCTCTCGATTAACGCAGGGCTTTCACCTGCTTGTATAGATAAAACACCTTCAATTATGATTTCTTTTTTCAACATAACTTCTTGATATTTAAATTTAATTTTAGTACCAAAAGGAATAAAGAATATGTTAGCGGCGATAAGACCGTAAATTGTAGCAACGAAGGCAACTGCAATACCAGCTCCCAACTTAGATGGATCATTCAAGTTCTGCATAACCTGAATAAGACCCAATACCGCACCTACGATACCCAAAGTTGGTGTATAACCACCAAAGGACTCCCAAACTTTAGCACCTGCGGATACTTTTTCTTCTAGTCTGGCGATTTGATTTTCCATCATAGACTTAACTAAAACAGGATCTGAACCGTCACTTACCGCTTCAAGTCCAAGTGTAAGGAGAGGATCTGACGCTTTTTTTGCATCTTTTTCAAGTGCGATGATACCTTCTTTTCTTGCCTTTTGAGCATATTTCAATATTTCTCTTATTGTTTCATTTAAATCAACATTAAGATTTCCAAATACATCTTTTAAGATAACTATAGAAAGTTTAAGAGTAGAAGCAGGGAAACTCATAATAACTGCGCCCAATGAACCGCCAATAACGATTAAAAACGCTGTTATCTGAATTAATTGCCCGACGTTTCCGCCTTCCATAGCTTGACCCAATAATACAAGGCCTACTCCGATTATCGGTCCTAATAATGAGGTCAAATCCATATAGTTACTCCTTTATTCCTATTCTATTTAATAATAAATGCTGAAGTTTTAAATCATATAATTAACTTAATTTTAACACACGTATTAACATGGTTGATGCAATTGATTATAAACCCATTTTCCAAACTAGTAAAATAAATATAATATTATCAGAAAAAAAATCAATTTTCGACACGTCTGCCTATACATTAAATTTATACAAGTCGTTCAGGTACTTATAGATATCAACATTGATTTTTAAATACTTTTCTAAGTCTTCTTTTTTTAGTTCTTTAAACTCATCTGAATCATAAGATTTATTAGAAGAAATTAATATAACATTAGTAACATCGATAACTCTTTCATCAAGGTCAAAAAACGACTTGTAATAAACCTTGTCAGAATAATCGCCTCTATAGGTATAAACATTTTTAAAGATTTTTTTATATTTGGCTAGAATTTGAGGCAGAAAAATATTTTTAGGATGTTCAAACTCGGCACTGGAACATAGATTCGAAACAAAGATTCCGTCTCTTTTTAATGAGCGGGAAATTTTCTGCAAATAACCATCTTCTAAAAACCTTGAATCGATACCTTCATTATTTGCGACATCCACGACAATTATGTCGTATTTTTTCTTGTTAAAGTTTAAAAAAGCTATTCCATCTTGCAAATGAAAATTAAATTTGTCAGACGCTTTAAATTCAAAATAATCCTGGGCAATATCAAGAATATTTTCCTCAATATCAACAACATCGATATTATCTAAGTCTTCGAAAAGAACCTCATAATCTTTTACTATTTTCCCGGTGCCCATTCCGACCAAAAGAATATTTTTTGCATTAGGATTCATAAGATAAGGAATCAAAAAATAATTTACATAAGGCAAATTACCCTTATAAAAGTCAGTATCTACAAAACCTGCCTGATAAGTATTTTTAAAATGCAAAAATCTACCCACTTCATTTTCAACAACAGAAATCTTATGAAACGAAGACTCTTTTTCATAAAGAACCTTATCCTCGAACTTTTTTGCATTAATGAATTCCAACAGTTTTTTATCAGGTCTTTTTATGGCTAAATTTTCCGGAATTAATACGAAATTTTCATCATTCATGAGATTAATTATGACATAAATTTCATGTTAATGCTAAAATTTTAATACAGAATATCAAACTATTTGGAGGCAAAATGCAAGAAAATAACCCACCACAAGATCACATTAGAAGCGCTAGAATCCAGAAATTAGCCGACTTGGCTGATAAGGGAATTAATCCATATCCATATTCTTTTGACAAGAACACAACAGCAAAAAATCTGCACGATAAATATGCTCATTTAGAAAACGGTGAAGAAACAGAAGATAACTTTGCAGTTGCAGGAAGAATCATGGCGATGAGAAACTCTGGCATGTTCATTGACTTGATGGACGACAGTGGGAAAATTCAAATATTCTGCCACAAAGAAAATCTTGGTGATGACCAGTTCAAAACACTAAAACTTGTAGACATCGGCGACATAATCGGAGTTCACGGAACAATAAGAAGAACGCCAAGAGGTGAATTAAGCATAAAAGCTACAAGCTACAAACTTTTATCAAAATCATTAAAACCGCTTCCTGAAAAATTCCACGGCCTTACTGACGTTGAAACAAGATACCGTCAAAGATATGTTGACTTAATTATGAATGAAGACGTAAGAAACACTTTCAGAGTAAGAAGCAAAATTATTCAAAAAATAAGAGAATACCTTGTTAACCTTGGTTTCCTAGAAGTAGAAACTCCAATGTTACACACTCAAGCTGGTGGAGCGGCTGCAAAACCGTTTTTAACACACCACAATGCGCTTGACATGGATATGTTCTTAAGAATAGCTCCTGAGCTTCACTTAAAAAGACTTATCGTAGGTGGCTTGAGCGAAAAAGTATTTGAAATAAACAGAAACTTCAGAAATGAAGGACTTTCTCCAAGACACAACCCGGAATTCACAATGATGGAGCTTTATCAAGCATACGTTGATTACAACGAAATGATGGCTCTTGTTGAAAATATGGTTTCATCAGTAGCTCAAGAAGTTCTAGGAACGATGAAAATCAACTATTGTGGAAAAGAAATAGACCTAACGCCTCCTTGGGATAGAAAAACAATGCTTGGCGCAATAAAAGAATATACTGGCATTGATTTTAACGATTTCTATACAGTGGAAGAAGCCGGTCAAAAAGCTGAAGAGCTTGGTATTGAAGTAGATGAAACTGACAACTGGGGTAAAATCCTTGATAAAATCTTCGAAGAAAAAGTTGAGCCACACTTAATTCAACCTATTCATATCATTGATTATCCAAGAGACATATCTCCTCTTGCAAAAGTTCACAGGGACAATCCAAGACTTACAGAAAGATTTGAATCCAGAATTAACGGATGGGAAATTTGTAACGCCTTTTCAGAGCTTACAGACCCAATCGATCAGAGAA
>JAEZOG010000227.1 GCA_023414155.1 Cyanobacteria bacterium OH_CFB_184
GGTTAGAGCACGTCGGAGCGCATGGAACTACTGCTGCTCTTGCTATGCTAAATGATGCAGTTAAAAAAGGCGGAATTATGGCAAGCTCACACGTAGGAGGCTTGTCAGGAGCTTTCATACCTGTATCAGAAGATGCTGGAATGATTGAAGCAGCGCAAATGGGTCATCTTACTTTTGATAAACTTGAAGCAATGACATCAGTATGCTCTGTCGGGCTTGATATGATTGCAATACCTGGTGATACTCCCATTGATACTATCGCAGGAATTATTGCCGATGAGATGGCTATTGGTATGATAAACAAAAAAACTACAGCAGTTAGAATAATACCTGTACCAGGCAAAAAGGTCGGTGATATGGCTGTATACGGCGGCTTGTTAGGAGAAGCTCCAATCATGCCTGTAAACACACTTTCATCAACAAATTTTGTAAGAAGAGCGGGAAGGATTCCTGCACCTATTCACAGTTTAAATAATTAGGAAGAAATTATGATAAAACCTTGGAACGATTATTTTTTAGAAATAGCAAAGACTTGCGCCTCTCGCTCAAACTGCATAAGAGCCCAAGTTGGAGCTGTAATTGTAGGTGATGACAAAAAAATTAAAGCGACGGGATACAATGGTACTCCTTCAAAAGTTATTTCTTGCATGGAAATCGGCAAATGCTACCGAATAGAAAACAAAATCCCTTCAGGTACAAGATACGAAACCTGCAGAAGCATTCACGCAGAACAAAACGCTATAATCCAAGCAGGACAAGATAGATGCAAAGATGCAACGATGTATATTTATGGTCACGACTTTATTTGCATACTTTGTAAACGATTTATAGTCCAAGCCGGAATCAAAGATGTATTTTTGAGAAAAGATGATAATTCACCGGTTCACTACATTTCTGTAGAAGACATCAGAAATGAACTTTCTACTCAAATGTCAATTATCTAGGCGTTTCTTATAACTTCAAAAACAGGAGTAAAATCTAATTTCATAGATTTTACTTTTTGATTTACACGCTCCCAATCTGTTTCACTTAAAGAAGAAACAGCCTGCTTGATGTTATCAAATCCGTTTAAAGTTAAATATTCAATATCCAACTCTTTTGCGAGCTTCTCAACTTTTTCATCGTAACTGACAGGCAATGTCGGTATACCATATTTTAAAGCTAACAAGCAGGCATGGTATCTCATTGCAATTAATGCATCAAGGTTTTTAAACGATTCAATCATTTCATTATTGGTTCTTTGATAAATAATTAAAGACTTTATATCAGGCTTACAAAGAGTTAAATAATTTTGAAATTTTTTGCAGACATCAAAATCCTGTGAATCTTGAAAAGAATAAAGATAAATTTCTTTATCACCATATTTTTCTGCCACTTTTCTTGCCAATGCAAGAATAAAATCATCTGTAAGCGTTTTCCAGCTTCTGAGTTGAACACCTATTCTGCCTTGAGAGTCAGTATTTTCTAATTCCAAATTCCACATAGGATCTGACACTAGTTCTGTCTTTAGGCCCCATCCTCTAAGCATATATAAACTTTTTTCATCTCTTACGCTTATAAATGAAGCTTTTTTCAAAAGAAGCTTTGTCATCAATCTGGCTACAGGATTATTTATTGGGCCAATACCTTGAGCAAATATTATAACTTTTTTCTTGTAAAATAAAGCCATAAAAATCACCCAAAGATAATACACAAGGCTTTTCAAGCTGGTTGCATCTTGCAAAAGACTGCCACCACCTGAGATTAAAACATCTGAATCTTCAAGAGCATTCATCACTCCTACAATATCAAAAGTCTTAACAGATTTTACCCCGTATCTTTTTGAAGTCTTTTCAGGACTCGAAGAGAAAACGGTAATGTCATTTTCGATATCCATATTCTTTAAATTTTGGACTAAGATACCTAAAATACCTTCATCACCGAAGTTGTCAAAGCCATAATAACCGGAAATACATATTTTCTTAGACATTTGGACCTTTGAATGCGGCATAAACTTCTTTTCTAAACGGTATAGACTTAATTGCACCTATTTTTTGAGACTGCATGCCTGCAACGATAGCAGCTATATGTACAGCTTCAAAAGGAGTCAATCCTGACGCTATTGCGTGCAAGAAGCCGCCATTGAATGAATCACCTGAACTTGTTGTATCTACTACTTTATCGCTCCAAAACTCAGTAAAGAGGATTTCACCCTGATAGCCTGTATAATAACCGCCATCAGTAGATGATTTAACGACAATTGTAGAAATTCCTTTATCCCAGAAATACTTGATGAGCTTATCTATAGACATAATTTCCAGAACTTTTTGAGCGTCATTTTTGAGGTTCAAAAACAATATATCGATATTTTCTTCTATCTCTGCAAAAGCTTCTTTAGCTTCATCTTTAGACCATAATTTTGGGCTGTAATTTGGATCGTAAGCGACCAAAATCTTATTTTCTTTTGCTATCGTAAATGCTTTTTTAACAGCCTCTTTTGCAGACAAGGAAAGTGATTGAGTAATCCCTGTTGCATAAACAATTGAAGCACTTTTTATGTAATCAGAAGATATATCGTCAATTGAAAGATTAGTTGCTGCAGTTTTTTTGCGGTAATAAGCAAATTCCTTGTCTCCACCTTCTGGTCTTGCAATAAAATACAAGCCGTTAAATCCTTCAACAAGCTTTACTTGAGAGATATCAAGCCCTTCAGACTGCCAGCTGTCAAGCAAAAAATCCTTAAAATGATCATTGCCGACTCTAGATATATAGCCGACTTTTGAACCCAATCTTAATGCCGCTATTGCAGTTGCTAATGTATCTCCGCCGTAGTACTTATCTACAGTATATGCATACGTTAAACTCTTATCGCTTGATAATTCAATTAAGCTCTCGCCGATCGAAATTATATCTAATTTTTCAGTCATAAACACCATCTGATTTATCTGCTCATAAGTTATCAGAAAAGAAATTTTGGGTCAAATTATTTCTCAAATATATTAAGTTAAAAGTTAAAATGATATTCTAAACAACTTTTAAATGGCAATCTCTGGGCGAATATTCTTCTTTTATGACAGCTAAGCGTTTTCTTACATCTTGAGCGTTTTTTGAGCGAGGTTTCATGCTCAAAAATCTTTTGTAATACCTAACTGCATCTACTTGTTTTCCGAATTTATCGCAACAAATTCCGATTCCCAAATAAGCTCTGTAGTAATCAGGATTTATTTTCAAAATTTTTCTAAATACCTGCGCTGACTCTTGATACAATCCCATATTCATATATAAAGCCGCCTTTTGGGCATATGCTCTTAAAAAAGAAGGATTTGTTTCTATGATTTTTTGATAAATCATAAGCGCCATATCTTCTTCATCCATCATCTCATGAGCCATGCCAAGCTGAATTTGCGCCTCGATATTTTTCGGATTCAACCTTATAGAATTCACAAGATGTTTTACAGCAGGACAAAACTGCCCGTTTATCAAATAACAAATACCCAGCTCATAATGAACGTTATAGTCAAAATATGAAAGCTTTTTTGCCGTTTCTAAGGCATCAATCGCTTTATCATAATTACGCACATGCTTATAAGCTACCCCTAATCCATAGTATGTTTGAGAATTATCCCTGTTTATAAGAATGGAATTCAAATAATATCTGATAGATTCTCTATGACAATTACTCAACCTGAGCGCATCTGCTTTTACAAACATATCATAAGCTATTCCTTCATTTTGACGGCTCGTCTTATGAAGAATATTTTTAATATCTGTTTTAGCGCCATTGTATGTGATTGCCAAACCTAAATCCCCGCATCTAACTATTAATATTCTAAATAGTTACGCTCGTTAATGTATCAACCTCGGGATTTAACTTTATAGTCCAATGGGTTAATATTTGTGTGAAAATTAAATATCATTAAGCGATTATTGACATTGGATTTTGAGCCAGTTAATATTTATAGAGTAGAATTAGTAACATTTATGAACGAATATTTTTACTATTCTCAGTATTAGATAGGTAAGTCGTCTTAAACGCCCAAAAGGCTACGACTGCTTCAAGTGAAAGGAAACACAATGTACGCAATAGTTGAGACAGGCGGAAAACAGTATCAAGTAGAAGAAGG
>JAEZOG010000065.1 GCA_023414155.1 Cyanobacteria bacterium OH_CFB_184
CTCTTGATCATGGTTGCGTTATGAACGTGGGCCCAGAGGCAGAGTTCTTTTTGTTTAAGAAAGATGCTGACGGTAGGCCTACAACTGTGCCTCATGATAAAGCAGGATACTATTCTGTAGCCCCTGATGATCTTGGTGAAGGAATTAGAAGACACATTGTAAGAACTCTTACAAAAATGGGATTTGAAATCGAAGCCAGTCACCACGAAGTTGCTTCAGGTCAGCATGAAATAGACTTTAAATACGCTGATGCACTGACGACTGCTGATAATATACTTACATTTAAATATGCAGTTAAAGCGGTTGCTTCTCAGCACGGGTTGCACGCAACATTTATGCCAAAACCGATTTTTTGTATAAACGGCTCTGGTATGCATTGTAATATTTCTTTGTTTAAAGATGGCAAGAATGCTTTCTATGATAAAGATAGAGCATACGGTTTAACTGAAGAAGCTCTTTATAGTATTGGCGGGATATTAGAACATGTAAAAGCTTTCACTGCTATTACAAACCCGCTTATTAACAGCTACAAGCGACTTGTGCAAGGCTATGAGGCGCCTGTTTATCTGGCATGGTCATTGGTTAATCGTTCAGCTCTAATTCGTGTTCCTGCAAAGCGTGGTAATGCTACAAGAATTGAGCTTCGTTCACCAGACCCTAGCTGTAATCCATATTTAGCTCTTGCAGTTATTCTTGAATCTATTATGGATGGGGTTACAAACAAAATAAAACCTCCACTTCAAGTTGAAAGCAATATTTACAAAATGGATGATAGAGAACGTAAACGTGCAAAAATAGAAGCTCTTCCAAGCAGTTTAATTGAAGCTTTGGAGCTTATGAAAAAGAGTAATGTCGTCAAATCTGCTCTTGGAGAACATATTTACAATGAATTTATACATTTCAAGCGCAGGGAATGGGATCAATACAGAACTTATGTTTCTCCCTATGAATTAAATTTATATCTTGAAAATTACTAAAGGAGTCAATCGTGAAAATAACACTAGCCGATTATTTAGCAAAAAGACTCAGCCAACTAGGAATAACGGATGTTTTTGGGTTGCCTGGGGATTTCAATTTTAATATTTTATATGCAATCGAGGATTGCAACAATTTAAATTGGGTCAATTGTACAAACGAATTAAATGCAGGATATGCAGCAGATGGTTATGCCAGAGTTAATGGTTTTGGGGCAGTTGTCACGACATATGGCGTTGGTGAACTCAGCGCAATAAATGCTATAGCAGGTTCATACAGTGAGAGCGTACCTGTTATGAAAATTGCCGGTGTGCCTAGAACCGATATGATAAAAAATAAAGCAATTCTTCATCATAATTTTCAAAAGCCTGATTATTATGCTTTTGAAAGAGCGTATTCAAATGTTGTTGAGACAACGGCTTATTTAGATGAAGATAATGCGAAAGCTGAGCTGGATAGAATTTTTGAAGTTATGGTCAAAACAAGAAAGCCTGTCTACGTTGCTATTCCTGTTGATATTTGCAAAATGGAAATTGATGATTTCATCCCTGAAATAGAAATGGTGAGTGACGCTGAAAACCTTGAAAAAGCTGTAAATCATATTTTTTCAGTGATTTCTGATTCTGAAACCCCTGTTATAATGGCGGATTTTCCTATAAAAAGATTTAAGCTTCAAAACGAACTGGCAAATCTTATAGAAAAAACACAAATCCCAAGTACTACTCTTATGATGGGTAAAGGTTCTATAGATGAAACTAATAATTGCTTTATCGGTACGAATATGGGTAATGTTTCAGCTGAAATCACCCAAAGTATAATGTCTAAATCAGATTGTGTTATAACATTTGGCGCTCTATATGCAGACCTTAATACGGGCGGCTTTTCTGTAATGCCTGATGAATCTTTTAAAATTGATATTCAGAGTGATTATTGTGTAGTAGAGTCAGCCAGATACAACAACGTCTGGATGAAAGATATAATTGAAAAACTAACAGAAAGACTGCCACAAAAATCAAAGCCTGTTAACGCCGAGTTTGGTTATCAATTGTCTGCAGTTGAAGAGGAACAGCCATTAACAACTTCTCATATTTTTGAATCCCTTCAGGAATTTTTAAAAGAAGACGATATGATTTTTGTTGAAACAGGTATTATTACGTTTCCTAGTGGATTAATAAAGCTTCCTAAAAATGTTTTGTTTAATACCCAATCTTTGTGGGGTTCAATAGGTTGGGCGACTCCTGCTATGTTCGGTGGAGCTATGGCTGATCGTTCAAGAAGACCTATATTATTCACAGGAGAAGGTTCACATCAGCTTACAATGCAAGAAGTTGCTAATATGATGCATTATGATATTAAGCCTGTTGTCTTTATTTTAAATAATGATGGATACACGGTTGAAAGAGCATTGTCAGACGATCCGATGGATAAGTTTAATGACATTACAAGCTGGAATTATTCAAAGTTGCCGGAGTTATTTAATGGCGATTATTGTTCATTCCAAGTCAGATCGAATCAAGAGCTTAAAGATGTTATGCTAAAAATTGAACAAGAACAAAAAAACAGAATGTGCTACGTAGAGTTGTTCACAGACAAAATGGATATTCCTGAGATTTCAAATACGATTATTTCAAACATCAGAAATGCCGTTTCACAAAACAAATTTTTAGTTAATCAAATATAATTTAATCATTACAATGTTCAAACAGTTCATAATTTTCGTTTATGGCTGTTTGAGCTTGTGCTTGAAAGAAAAATTGAAGTTCTGGGTCTTTTTTTGACTCATCTTGGGCGAATTTAAAGAGTCTCAGAATCGGTATTAATTTTTCTTTGTCTTTTTTATTCTTAATGTACCAATTGGATTCCAGGTCAATTCTTATTGATTTTGTCTTAGATTCTTTGACTTTGTCTAAAAATTCTTTTATGTATTCTTTTCTATCATTGACATTAGGGACTATAAGATATTTTGCTTTGACCTGATAGCGGTGATTGTTTTGCGATTGAGAGTATTTTTTTAAATTTTCCCAAACTATGTCAAATGCATCTGTTTGCTTGACTTGCTTGTAAAGATATTTATTGCCACTATCAGGAGAGATTATTAAATCACATTTTTCTTCTTGCAGGCATCTTTCAATAGATTTGCTGTACAAAATTCCTGAAGAGTGAATTTTTATATTTTTAAAACCTTTATCTAAAAAAAGCGAGATTAATTCATCAAATTCCGGATTTAGCGTGGGTTCACCCCCTCCAAACATTATCT
>JAEZOG010000067.1 GCA_023414155.1 Cyanobacteria bacterium OH_CFB_184
AAAAACTTGATAAAATGAGGATTAAAAGATTGGATAAGTTTGTTCGGTTTGTATATAAAAAACCTGATGAATGGGATGAATACTTTAATGATTAATAATATATATTTTAAAGCAATTACTTTTTAAAATACGTTAAGATGTGATTTTTAACAAAAAAGATGAGCAAGATAGTCGTGCAAATCCCTGCGAATATATAACAAGGAAGATAATACATAAAATGAGGGAATGGAGACCCGACGATTGTCAACAATGTTTGGAAAAGTATTAAAAAAGAGAATGTAGAAATGATCTTTATTTCTCTTTTTTGAGACAAGAATTCAATCAAAAAAATCATTATTAATAGTATAAAGCTTATAAATGGAGAATAAAATAAGTTATATAAAAATTCATTGTAGAACTCTCCATTTGATTTTTTAAACTCTAAAAATCTGAATTTTTCATAATGTTTTTGTGGGAAATGTGTTTTCAAAACCATAAGGGAACCAGTTTGTTTTTCGCTGTCAATGCATGATTTGGGTACTTCAATGTTACTTTTTGATTCTATAAATTTTTCCATTCTTTCTTTTGTAAAAGTTGAAAAATTGTATATAATAAGCTTTGCATATACTTTTTGCAATTCCGGTAAATCTTCATCCAATGAGTTTTTCTTCACGCTTTCCCAGAAATATTCTTCATTAGTTCCTTTTACTAAATAGTTTAAATTATAAATTTTACCGATAACTTCTAGATCATTCTTTTTGTTATTTGATTTAAAATCGGTTTGTACGATTGCTCTTAGTGGTGCAATTATAGACATAAGCGTATAATTTTTACCATTTCCACAATCGCGTTGAAATCGAAGAATAGAAGAAGAAGCCAATATTGTAATTAATAATAAAGTAATAATTTTTCTGAGAGAGAGTCTGTCTTTAAGAAAAATAAAAAAGACCATTGGAATAGCTATTAAGTAAAATATAGATTCGCTCCTCCAAATAGCTACAAGTGATGTCAATAATCCCCAAATCAGGATGTCTTTGTAATTTATGTTTGATTTGTCTAAATATTTAAACACAATTGTAGAAAAAAGATAAATTTCTACGTAGCTATACAGTGTTAATCTTATGGGATATAGGTTGTTAATGATTATTGAGGGAAAAATTAAGGGTATCATAATAAGCCAATTAGGTTGGTCAGGATAGAGTTTGTTGAGTTTGGTAATAATGTTGGAAATTATTGCAGAAATCAAAGCTACTTGAATAATTACAATCCCTGATGGATTTGGAAATATACAAAGACAAATAAGGTAGTAAAAGGAGGTTATCCAATGGTGCCAAGAATCCAGATGTAAAAATATCACTTTGTGCAAAATGAAAAATTCATCATTTCTCCAAACACCAGGCCAAGTGATAACAAGAAAGACTATCATGATAGAAAAATATATGAAAAAATATTTAAGGAATGTTTTAGTCTCAGAATTGTTTTCTTTTACTCTATTTATAGTTGTATGAATATGTTGCCAGAATGAAATTAATATTCCTAATACAACTATCTTTGCAGTAATATATAGTGGATTTGTTGAAAAATTTGTAATTGAAAAAATATACTTATCAGTATAAAGCGTTATTGCAAACTGTATTATTGCAATTATAAAAAACCAGAGATTAAAACGGCTTGTTGTTTTTATCATATAACATATTTCACCAAAATTAAGGTGATTGTACCATTTTTCGCAAAAAAATGTCAATTTGAATAAAAATAGTCTAATTACCACGGTGCTTTTGTTTAAAATCAATGATCATTTATATTTAAAAATAATTCTTGGATGTGGTTATTAGTAAATAAATCTGTTGTTATGCCGGTACAGTCTATTGTGAGCAAATTGACGAGTTGTGCCGGAGTATCTACACCCCATGCTTCAAAATAAAACCCTGCTTCTGATAAACGGCTTTTCATTTCGTCATTAACTGCTTTTGCTTTGATATCCAAAAATACATCGTTAGATTCTGTTTTTAGGTTCTGAAGCGTTTTTATTGTTTTTGCAACTGAAAACTCTTTACTTAAATATCCTAATCTACAATTTGGCATTTGTTCGTTGATTAATTCCAAATAGTTAGCATTAAAGCTTATCCAGGTGACAGAATCTTCCATGCCGGCTTCTTTTACACTATCAACAAGTATTTTAGCTTTTTTAGAGTCGAAGCTAGAAGTTTGTTTAATTTCTATATATGGTTGCAAGTTGTATGTTTTGCAGCACTCGAGAAAGGCCGAGAATGTTGGAATTTCTGTTCCTTCATACTTTTTGCCTTTCCAAATTCCAAAATCATACTTTAATAAGTCACTATATGTTAAATCAGAGCATTTTTTTGATAACAGTGGTTGTAATCCATTTTTGTATCTGGCAGTTCTATTTATGGTGTCATCGTGTAATAAAACGGGAACGGAGTCTTTTGTCCAGGCAATATCAGCTTCTACCTTGCCATAACCCATTCTTGCAGCTTCTATATATGCGGGGATGGTATTTTCCGGTGCTGTTGCTGAGTATCCTCTATGGGCGACTATATTGAATTCTTTTTCATTAAAAAGATTTTCTATTGGATTGAATGAAAATTCGTAAAAGTCCAAATCATCATTATTAATTTCTGAATTTGCCTCGGTATAATATTCCATTCTTGATGGCGAATTTTGTGTATTAATATTTGTTAGCCAAACATTTTGTGCAGCTAAAAGTGAAAGTGTTAATAATAAAGCTTGTTTTGTGTGATGTTTAGTTTTGTTTTTTTGATCATTGTTGAAACCGTCATCATTACTTTTTACATTCTTTCCAAAACTGGCGATATAGTTGTTTTTAGTTAAATAATTAGACCTATCAATAGATTGCAGAGATTGTATCATTCAAAAACCTTGTTGTTCAGAAAATTGAGACAGATAATATATTTAAGTTTAAACAAAAAAATAATAGTCAGATAAAGTATTTTGACTTAATTATTGTTTACAAAAAAGGATATTTCAGTGGTTTAAAACTTATCTGTTTTCTAGTTGTAAAAATTAGTTAGAAAAGGAAACTTATGAAAAAATCTATAAAATTTAAATTAGAATCATTTGGCTAAAAGAATAATCCCAAAGCTCAATATAGAAATGAAAATTGATGAGATTGCGCCAAGATAGATTGGTTTTAATCCTACTTTTTTTATTTCAACAATGTTTGTTTCAAGCCCCAATCCAGCCATTGCGGCTATCATCAAATAATTATCTACATTAATTAAGAAATTTGATATGTGTAATGGAACGATCCCGGTCGAATTTATTATCACCACTCCCAAAAACATTAATACAAACCAAGGAATAACTATAGTGTTTAGTTTGAATTTTCTAGGATTGTCAGAACTTCGTTTTGATTCTCTTATTCCTAAAATGATTGTAACAGGTATTATTAAAAGAACCCTTGTAAGTTTGACTACAGTTGCAGAGATACCGGCTTCATCTGAGGCTGCAAATCCTGCTGCAACGACTTGTGCTACTTCATGAATCGAGCTTCCGGCCCAAAGCGAATAAATTAGAGCGTTAAGATTAAAAAATTTAAAAAATATAGGGTAAAGGAGCATAAATATTGTTCCAAAAATTGTTATGACCCCTACTGCAAAAGGAATTTCTTCTTCTTTTTTGGAGGATGTAATAGCGCTAACCGCCGCGATAGCAGAAGCCCCGCAAATAGATGTCCCAGCTGCAATTAATAAAGATAAACTTCTTGATATGCCTAAGGTTTTTCCTAAGTATTTTGTGAAAAACAAGGTTATAATTGAAACAAGAACAATAATAACTGAGGCTTTCAACCCTAGTTTTGAAACTTCTAAAAAGCTCAATTTAAACCCAAGCAGGATTATGGCTAGTCTTAAAACTTTTCTGGAACAAAACTTAATTCCTAAGTTCATGTTTTCTTTTGTTCCAACTGAATTTTTTACAGTGATTCCTAACAAAATAGCTATGATTACCGCACTTATACTGAAGTGTTTTAAAATCGGAATATCTTGCATGTTGACGGCAATAATTGTTAGTATTGCAACTAAAGAGATGCCAGTAAAATAATTTTTTATATTCATAAATGTTCCTCTTTTAAATAATAAAAAAAGAGCATATATAAGTAAAATAACTAGATTAGATGGTTATGATAATTAATGGTTATGTATTATCTCTTGAATATTGTAAAAACGAATTAAACAGGTTGGATAAGATTTTGTCTTTATGATAAATGACACTTAATTTTCTAATAATTTTCTCATTTTTTAACTTAATAATTGCAAGGTTGTTGTGTTTTACTTCTTTTGAGATTGCCCGATTGGATATGCAGGAAATCCCCAGTCCTGCTTCAACGGCTTTTTTAATTGCTTCAGTATTTCCTAATTCCAAAGATTTTTGTATTTTTATATTATGGCTTAACAGTAGAGTTTCAATGATTTCCCTGGTGCCGCTGCCTTTTTCTCTCATTATGATTTTTTCTTTTTCTAAGGCTTTTATATCAATTGTTTTTTGTTTTGCAAAATGATGCTCTGTTGAAGTTATTATGACAAGCTCATCATCATAGAAATCTTCAACTATGATTTCATCAGAATGGACAGGCCCTTCAACGTATGCAAAATCGATTTTATTTTCCAGTATAAGATTTACAATATTATTGGTGTTTTCGATAATTATGGAAATATCAATATCTTTATTGTCTTTGCTATATTTACCAATGATATCAGTTAAAATATAAATTCCTATTGTCGTGCTCGCCCCGATCCTTAATCGACCAGATTTTAAGTCTTTTGCACTCTTGATTTCATTCAAACATTCATTATGCAAGTTTAAAATTCTTCTTGCATAAGAAAATAAAATTTCACCATTACAAGTAAGGTAGAGTTTTTTGCCGATTCTATCGAAGAAATTAAGTCCGAATTCTCTTTCTAAATCTTTTATAGTTTGGCTAACAGCAGGCTGGCTCATATATAGAGCACTAGCTGCTTGTGTCATGTTTAGTCTTGTTGCAACTTCATGAAATATTTTGAGTTGTCTTTCGTTCATTTCTTTCTCCCTACAGGGACTAATTTATCAAAAAAACAGATTTATGTAATCAATTGTGAAACTCAATTAATTATATGATTTGAATAGAATTTATTTTAATTTATAGTATAATTTATTTAAAAATTTGATTTTTTTGCATAAATAGTGTGTGTAATATGCGTTTATCCATGCCGCTATTTGTGAGTAGAAAAGTGTATATGGAAGTGTGAGAGAGATGAGCAAAAATTTTTTAGCCCTTGTTGTAACAGTATATGTTCTTGTTTTAAATGTATCACCGGTATTTGCGGGAAATCCAGACGGCCCTGATTTGACAGATCTGTTAATGCCAACTTTAACAAAATTAAATAATAAAACACCGCAAGAATCTACAATTGGCAGTGCTTATTCATTATTTAATAATTCCGATGGTAATTTTGCTATAACAAAATATCTGATTCAAGAAACGGATGGTGAGAAGACAATCACTCCAAAAGTATTGTCT
>JAEZOG010000260.1 GCA_023414155.1 Cyanobacteria bacterium OH_CFB_184
GATTGGGTATATTTCATTAAGTTATAAATTTTTATATCAGGATTTTTTATATTGTCGCATAGCCAATTAAAATCGAGATTTAATACAACGTATTTTATTCCGATAGCTGAACATTTTTGAAGCCAGATATCAATTTCTTGTTCGCTGTCATTTACTCCGGGTACAATTATATATTTTGCTTTTACCTGCCTGAAAGGTGATTTTTGAGCTTTTGCATAGATAGTCAAGTTTTCCCAAACTTTGTCGTATGAGTCGACTCCTTTTACTATTTGGTGAACTTCTTTTGATCCTGCATCTATTGAAACAAGAATGTTCACTGTTCCTTTTTTAATCCCTTTTTCAATGGCTTTAGAATACTTAATTGCATTTGGGTGAACAACTATATTCAAGAATTTATTATCTATAAAAAGATCTAATGTTTTTTCAAAATATGGACTTATGGTTGGTTCTCCGCCAGCAAAATCCATTACGCCATCTCTTTTTAGGATGTTGTTTTTTATCATGTTTTTGACAAGATTGTAAACATTATAATCAACAGTATTATTCGCTGTTTCTATATCGCTGTGAACACCGCAGTATATGCATTTTGAGTTGCAGGCATGCCAGGGAGTCAAGAGAAATTGATCTATGTAGTTTTCCTGATCCCATTCTTTGCATTCGAATCCTATGCAGTTTTTGCACTCATCTATAATGTCGCCGTTTCTGAATCTTTCTCTTACAGCACCGGTTATTTTAAAGAATTCATTCCAGTCTATATTCTCTTGGCAGAAGTTTTCATAAATAATTGGTCTTCCGCCATAAATCGGGTTCACATTGCTGCAAAACCTAACGGTATTCATAAAATCAAGAACCATACCGTGCTCAATCCATTTGCAACTTTGATATTTTGTCAAAACAATACCTCTATAAATGATATTTGCTATAAACATAATAGCATTAGTCAGGTTAAATTTAAAAATGTAAATTCTTAATTTTTTGTTAATTTTTAAACCAAAAGTCGAAATTAATTATATAAATTAAGTAGTAATAAAAGTATAAAGAGAAAAATTATTTATAGGAGGAACAAAAATGGCAATTAGACCGTTAGCAGACAGACTAGTTATTAAAGTAATTGAAGATGCTGAACAAACACAAGGTGGAATATTTATTCCTGACAGCGCAAAAGAAAAACCACAAAGAGGTGAAGTAGTTGCAGTTGGAACAGGTAAAACCTTAGATAACGGACAAAAAGAAGAAGTTGAAGTTAAGATCGGTGAGATCGTGCTATTTGCTAAATATGCCGGTACAGACGTTAAAATGGACGGCAATACTTACAAAATCATTTCTGTAAAAGATGTATTAGGCGTAATCGAATAATAATTTGTAGATAAAGGAGATAGGAAATGGCAAAGAAAATCGTATTTAATGAAGAAGCTCGCAAAAGTCTTCTAAAAGGTATAGATGCAGTTGCAGATGCTGTAAAAGTTACTCTTGGACCAAAAGGTCGTAATGTTATATTAGAAAAAAAATTCGGTTCACCTCAAATCGTTAACGATGGTGTTACTATCGCAAAAGAAATCGAACTTGAAGATGGTTTAGAAAACGCTGGAGCTCAGCTTCTAAAAGAAGTTTCTTCAAGAACTAACGATGTTGCAGGTGACGGTACAACAACAGCTTCTGTTCTTGCTCAAGCTATTGTTAGAGAAGGTTTAAGAAACCTTACTGCAGGTGCTAACCCTATGTGTATCAAACGTGGTATGGATAAAGGTGTAGAACTTGCTTTAGATACTATCAAAACAATGGCTCAACCGGTTGATTCAAAAGAAAAATTAGCTCAAGTAGCTACAATTTCTGCAGGTAACGATACTTCTATCGGTGAATTAATCGCTGACGCTATGGAAAAAGTAGGTCATGACGGCGTTATAACTGTTGAAGAATCAAAATCAACAGGAACAAACTTAAAAGTAGTTGAAGGTATGCAATTCGACAAAGGATATATTTCACCATACTTCGTAACTGATGCAGAAAGAATGGAATCAGTTCTTGAAGATGCATATGTTCTTTGTGTAAACAAAAAAATAAACTTAATCGCAGACTTGGTTCCTGTTCTTGAACAGGTTGCAAGGGATGGACGTTCACTTCTTATCATCGCAGAAGATGTTGAAGGTGAAGCATTAGCGACTCTTGTTGTTAATACAATGAGAAAAGTTCTTAGAGCTGTAGCTGTTAAAGCTCCTGGCTTCGGTGATAGAAGAAAAGCTATGTTAGAGGACATCTGTGTTTTAACAGGCGGTCAATTGTTCACTGAAGAGCTTGGTATCAAACTTGAGAACGTTACTGTTCAAATGTTAGGTCAAGCAAAACGTGTTACTGTTACTAAAGATGAGACAACAATCGTAGTTGGTGAAGAACACAAAAAAGCTGTTGATGAACGAGTTAAATTGATCAAACGTCAAATTGAAACTTCTGACAGCGAATATGACAAAGAAAAACTTCAAGAAAGATTAGCGAAACTTTCAGGCGGCGTTGCTGTTATAGAAGTTGGTGCTGCTTCTGAAGTAGAACTAAAAGAAAGAAAATTGAGAATCGAAGATGCTCTTAATGCTACAAGAGCTGCTAAAGAAGAAGGTATTGTTCCTGGCGGCGGTGTTGCACTTATCAGAGTTATGCAAAAATTAGCTTCTCAAATTGATTCTATCAAATATACTACTGATGATGAAAAAGTCGGTTATAGAATAATGCTTGAATCGTTACATATTCCGTTAAAACAAATCGCTGACAACGCAGGCAGCAAGGGCGAAGTTATTGTTGAAGAAGTTAAAAAACTTTCAAACAATGAAGGCTTTGATGCTTTATCAAATAAATATGTTGATATGATAGCTGCAGGTATTGTAGACCCTGCAAAAGTTACTAGAAGCGCATTACAAAACGCTGTTTCAGTTGCTTCAATGCTATTAACAACAGAAGCGGCTGTTATCGATCTTCCTGAGAAAAAATCAGCTATGCCAGCTATGCCTGATATGGGTATGGGCGGCATGGGCGGTATGATGTAATATCGTTCAATTTCAAATTTTAAAAAGGGGACTAATTTAGTCTCCTTTTTGTTTTTTATTGCTAGGTATCTATAAATATTGTAGAATTGCGTTATGGCGTACGAGTTTTTAAAAGAAGAGGTTAGAGACTTTATTCAATCTAAACAATTGGATAAGGACTTTTTGTCTTTTTTTGATCCGGCGCCATCAGATAGATTTATTGTAGAAACCAATGTTGATGGATTGTATGACATTATTAATTTTTTAAATTCAGAAAATAAAAATTTTATTTTGAATGGATTTATGGGGTCAGGCAAATCCGTAATTTTAAATTACTTTTCAAAAATCTTAAAAGATGATGTTTTGTTATTTAAGACAAACTATTACGAATCAACTAACTTAGATGATATTTTGCTTTCTTTATTTCAAGACTTTGCTTCTTACCATAATGAAAGAAAAATCAATCTTCCAAACATTACTTCGCCTGTTTTTTCAGAAAAAATAAATGCTTTTATAAAAGCTTGTAATAGCCCTATGGTATTTGTGTTCGACTCATTTGAGATTTTAAAATCAAGTGGTCAAAATCAAAAAAATATTTTAGATTTCCTTAAATATCTTTCAAATTTTGAAAAAGTTAAGATTGTATTGTCATCAAGATCTTTTGATGAAGATTATTTGACGACTTCAAAAGGGGTAAAAAGCGCCGTTGTAAAATTGCTCGATAGCGGTAGATTTACAGCTTTGTTAAAGAGAAATAACATAAATGAAAATGCTTTTAATGTTGAACAAGTCTTTAAGCATACAAAAGGACATTACCTTTATGCCTCTTTGATTGTTAACCTTGTTGAACTGCTAAATTTGTCTTTTACAAATATACTCAATGAATATTCAAAAAGAAATTCTACTTTTGCAGATTTTCTCTTTTTCAGGCTGTTGAGCCTTATACCTGATAAGTTTTTAAAGGTTTTATGGTTTTTGAGCCTCATAAGACACGGTATTAGTGAAAACACCCTGATAACTTTAAAATTGGCTTCTAAAGAAGATATAAACTATCTTCAAAACAGAATGATAGTTTGCACTGAATCAGGCATGGTGTTTTTAAAAGATTATTACCGTGCTGAAATCATTAAATCTATTGAACCTGAGACAAAATCTAAAATCCATGCTTATTTAACAGAGTTGTATGATTCTCAACTTCCCAAAAAGCCGTCAGACAGGGTTTTGGTTATTTCCAGAGCCACTATGAGACAAGAAATCGAGTACCATAAAAAAGCTTCTGAAGAAGCAAAATCGTTAAAACATCCATCTTCACCTCCAGGGGAAAATGTCGGTTTTAATTATTTAAGCTATTCTAAAACGGTTGCTTATGAGTGGAATTTTAAAACAACATCAATTGCGCCGAAAGACATTCCTGACATCCCCATAAAATCGAATGCACAAGATAAAGATAACAAACCGCATAGCAGATTTGAGCTTTCCAAAGAAGAATTACTTCTTTTAAATGCTTCAAGCGATGAGGAAGTAGATTTATCTAAAGAAGAAACAATTAGTTCAAACGAATTGAAAGACGACGATAATGCTAAAAATCAAATCAGAAATCAATCTTTAAATATTGATCCAGAATCACTTGATGAGAGCATTAAAAAAGCACAAAAATATGAAGATGAATTTGATTATAAGTCAGCTATAGAAGAGTATCAAAACGCTTTAACCAAGAAGTCTGATTCGTTATATGAAGTTAAAAAGCCTCTTATAATGACGAAGTTGGCTATATGTTATAAAAAAGTTCAGAACATAGAAAAAGCTATTGAGTATTTTGCTGAGGTTTATGAAATCTATTTTCAAACAGAACCTGCAAAAGCAAACTATATTCTGCTAAGTATCGCTCAGGTTTACAATGAAAATTATAAGTTTTCGAGCGCAAAAGGCATATACGAAAAAATAATAAAATCAAAAACGGAAAAATCACCGACTCTTATGGTGCGTGTTTATTTAGATTTGGCGGAGATAGAAGACAATAGTTCCAATATAAATGAAGCTTTAAAATATTGCGAAAAAGCTCTTTTTGAATCAGATAAAATCGATGATTTAAAACTATTGTCAGAATGTTATTTTAAATACGGACTATATTGTGATGATCTTGGAAAGGTTGATGTTGCTTTTAAATATTATGTTAAGTGTATTCAATCGTCTATTGATCCTGCGATAAATACATATTTATCATCTGCTTATTCAAACCTTGCAAGTATTTATGCAGAACAAAATGATCACAAAAAAGCTGTAGAGTATTATAACCTGGCTATTGAAGTCGATAAAAACCAAAATAACTATGAAGGCTTATATTTTGGGTATTCAAAATTAGCGCATATTCTCCAGTCAGAGTCGCCTGAATTGGCTTTGGAAAATCTTGTGAAAGCACTAGGGGCTGCTAGAAGACTTGATGATTCATTCTATTCAGCTTCTGCTTATCTGGATTTGGGGGATTTTTATTACAATAGAAAAATGAACTCAAAGGCATTAAAATCATATATTTTAGCTAAAAGGCTTATTATGAAACAGCCTAATGAAGAGAATATTCAAAAAGTTAATACCAGAATTAACGACTTGAAAGTAAGGCTTGGAAATACAAAATTTATGCAGTTAATTAGTGAGTTTCAAAAAAAATGAAGATAGAAACATTAAAAAATAATTTGAGTCTTGAGCTAAAAGAGTCTGATGTATCTAAATTGAAAAAGTTTATGGAATTGTTTGTTGAATACAATTCACACACAAATTTAATGAGCAAAAACGATGTTTCGGTTCTTTTTGAAAAACATATATTTGATTCTCTTGCTTTTAACTTATTTCTAAAAAAGTATTTACATAAAAATAAAAATTCGTTTTCACTCTTAGATATAGGTACAGGGGGCGGATTTCCATCTTTGCCCTTGTCATTAGTTTATGAAAATATTTCAGTAACAGCACTTGACTCGATTGCAAAAAAAATACAATTTATTGAATCAGTTAAACAAGCTTTAAATGTAAAAAATATCAATCCAACTTGTTCAAGAGTGGAAGATCTGGATGTGTCGACAAGAGAATCATTTGATATTGTTACAAGTAGAGCTGTTTCAGACTTAAATGTTATTTTGGAATATTCACTTCCGTTTTTAAAAGTCGGCGGGTATTTTGTTTCTTATAAATCGAAAAACGTAGATGCAGAAATCGAAGCGTCTAAAAATGCATTAAAAATCTTAGGCGGAAAAGTTGTTGATAAAATTGAATATAAATTGCCCCTAGAGAGCGATTTTACAAGGTATCTAGTGGTTGTTAAAAAAGAGAAGCCAACTCCAAAGTCATATCCGAGAAAAAATGCGCAGGCAAAGAAAAATCCTCTTTAATTTTTTTGAAAAATAAACATAAAAAAAAGCCGTCCAACTTGATGGCGGCTACTAGACTTGGGGAGGAGGTTTGGTATTGGGCTTTCGCCCTCACATTTACCTTAACGACATTTTTTTGACTAACTTTAATCAATTCATCTAAATATAGTAGACAAAAATTTAAACTCCTTATTTCGCAAGCATTTAAGGAGTTAATAAATGTTAATAAATGGTGATTGAGAACTTAAAATTCAATACCTTTTCTGGCTTTTATTCCTTTATCCCAATAATGTTTTATAGGTTTTATTTCAGAAACAAGATGCGCGATCTCAATAATTTCAGGTCTTGCATTTCTTCCTGTCAAGACAATTTCGACATTATCAGGTTTGTTTTTTAGTACATCAACCATTTCTTTTAAGTCGATCAGCTCTAAGTCTATTGCGATATTTGCTTCATCTAAAATAATAAGTTGATATTCGTTTGAATTGATTGCTTTTTTTGCTGTTTCCCAACCTTTTTTAATCATTTTTTTATCTTCTTCAGAAATATTATGGCTATATACAATTCTATCAACCCCCGCTTGAACAATGTGGAGTTTGTTTGATAATACATTGCTTAAATTAGTGAATGAATATAATTCACCATAATTGTCGCCGCCTTTAGTGAACATTACTATAAGGACGTTCCATCCGCGGCCCAGAGCTCTCATTGTCAAACCTAGAGAAGCTGTTGTTTTGCCTTTGCCATCTC
>JAEZOG010000100.1 GCA_023414155.1 Cyanobacteria bacterium OH_CFB_184
ATCAGATTCACTTTTTAAAAGCTCTTCGGCATCTTTAACAGCACTATCTGAATCTTTCCAAGCGTGGTATGTTTCAACTGTTTCTTCCATCGCTTTTCTTTGTTTAGAAAGGTCTCTGAATTTGTTGTAATCTTGGATTACTTCAGGTTTGCTTAGGATTTCTCCAAGTTCAATGTATTTTTCTTCTATTTGAAGTATTTTATCTAACATGTCTTTCATAAAATTGTTTCCTTAACGGGTTTTCTTCCACAAGATTTATCTTCGTCGCAGAAACCTAATCTTTCACATTTAGGAACAAGGTATGCTGCAATCCAGGGTTCTTGTTTTACTAGTTCTTCACACATTTTTTTAACTAAAATTCTTATTTCATATTGCGATCTTGTGCATAATCTTAAGTTTGCAAGGTGTATTAATTCTCTCAAGTTTAAGCTTGCTACCATTGAAGTTGTTGTTGCGTTTGGTAGAATAAATCTTGCATCTTCAGCTGGAATCCCAGCTTCTGTAAGTTCTTGATAAAAGTCAGAAATTAACGTCATAAAATGGTTATATTTTTTTGTTAATTCTTCGTTTTTGTCGATTGTTGGAGGTGTTATGTAATCAAATTGTCCTTTTTCTTTAACATATCTTTGAGATTTTTGAGAAAAAGACATATGTCTGTGTCTTACGAGCTGATGTGAGCATGCTCTTGAAATATTATTAATAGCAAAACTTACCTGGATATGTTCTATGGTGCTGTAGTGCCCGGAAGATATTACTCTTGTGATTAATTTGAGCATTTTATCCTGGTCATGAGCTGAATCTGATTCAATAATATTTAGCGGGGAATCAGCGCTATAGCAAGTTCTGCAAGCTGTATAAACAGTTTTGAGCATGTTTTCAGGTTTAGAAACCAGTTTAACTTCCACAGATTTTTTATGATCCATTATTATACCCCTTTAATTAAACAAATACCCGCTATAATGCGGGTATATCTAAAAAGAGCTATGCATATGCACAACTCTTTTTTAAAGTTACTTTTTATCTTGCTGATAACGTTTTTTGAATCTTTCGATACGGCCTTCTGTATCCATGATTTTTTGAGTTCCTGTGTAGAATGGGTGGCAGTTGTTGCAAATTTCAACTGTGATGTTTTCTACAACTGAACCTGTTTCGATTTCGTTACCGCAAACACATTTTATAGTTGTTTTTTTATAATCTGGATGGATTTCTTTTTTCATATTCTTGACCTCAATTGTTATATCAAACTGATTAATATTATAAATAGCTAAAAATTTTATATCAAGTAATTTTTTAATTTATCTACATATTTGTCTAAATATATAAATCGATTAATGTTTAAATTCAATTTTTTCTTTCCATGAGACCTTTCTGTCCAATATTCTCTTTTTTATATAAACTTTTGAAAATACTCTGTATTATGGAAGTTATAAAATCACTAATTGTGGTATTATACAAGTAGTCGACTTAAAGAACTGAAGGAAATAAAAAAATGAAAAAAGGGTTTACGCTCTCAGAATCATTAATTTCTATAGCGATTATAGGAGTTATTTCTGCTATTTTGATTCCGATTTTAAATAACGTAACTCCGGATCAAGATCGTGTGCTGTATAAAAAGGCAATGTATACGATGCAAAACGCAGTTGCAACAGCAATAAACGACAATACAATTCCTTCTTCAAACACTTCTGCTTATTGGGCAGGAGATGAAGTAACAGCTACAGATTTCTGTACTAATATTTCAAACACAATGAACGTTGTAGGAAGTGTTAATTGTAGTATTACAGGTGATGCTTCAAATCCAAACTTCGTTGCTACCAATGGTTCTAAATGGTGGGGCTTGGGTAATCACAAGTTCACTACCTCAGGTGCTAATCAAACCGCTGATGTATATGTAGACGTTAATGGTAACGGTGGTGATAACACAGTTGGGGTCGATCAGTTAAGAATTAGGGTTGCTCATGATGGTCGTATTACTACAGATCCTACTTGGACAACAGAAAACGATTACTTAAGTGACGCGATCAAATTCCAAAAATAAGATTTAATATTTAAAATAAAAATTAAAAAGGGTAAATCAATGGATTTACCCTTTTTGCGTAGAAAAAGAGTTTAAAACTTGTTCAAGTAGGCTATCTATGTTAGTATGTTATTTACAAGAAGTAGACAAATGAGAGTAGATAAATGACTAAAGAAACAGCATCCATTGGTATTATAGGCGGTTCTGGTTTTTACAAGTTTTTTGAAGAAGCAGGAACAGACGTCCATGAAATAGAAGTTAAAACACCATACGGTGATCCTAGTGATAAAATCACAATAGGAAAAATCGCAGGACATAATGTCGCATTTATTCCTAGACACGGTAAAGATCACAGATTTTTGCCTCATACAATCAATTACAGAGCAAATATCTGGGCATTGCATTCTCTTGGCGTAAGAAGGGTTATTTCTCCTTGTGCTGCAGGAAGTTTGCAAACAAATGTTGAACCGGGACATTTTGTAGTTTGTGACCAGTTTGTTGATTGGACAGATGGAAGAAAAGGCACTTTCTTTGAAGGTCCTCAATGTGTTCACCCTAGCGCGGCTGATCCTTACTGTCCTGAATTAAGACAAATTGCTATTGAATCTGCGAAGAAAAATGGAATTACCCTGCACGAAACAGGAACAGTTGTTGTAGTTAACGGACCTAGATTCTCGACAAAAGCCGAATCTCAGTTCTTTACTAAACAAGGCTGGGAAGTTATAAATATGAGCCAATATCCAGAGGTTCATCTTGTTCGTGAAATGGATATGTGCCCTATCACTATCGCTTTAATTACTGACTTTGATGCAGGATTAGTTGGCGATGTTCCGCCTGTAACTCATCAGGAGGTTATGCAGGTATTTAAATCAAATATCGAAAACTTAAAGAAAATGTTATTGACAATGATCGAAGCTATTCCTTGTGAAAGAGGAGATGCTTGTGATTGCAAAAATACAACATCAACGTCGTAGAGTTAGTTTATTAATAGAGGCTGGGCTTTCTGGCCTCTATTAAATTCAATAAAAGGGAGGTCTTGTGAGTATTTCACATTTAGTAGATTCACTATTTGGCATATATTGGTGGGTAATCATAGTTAGAATATTTTTAACTTGGCTTCCAAATATTGATTGGAACTCTCAACCATTTAGCCTTTTAAAAGCATTGGTTGACCCTGTTTTATCACCTTTTAGAACTATCATCCCTGCTGTTGGGGGACTGGACTTTTCTCCAATAGTTGCAATCATATTCATACAGTTGGTTCAAGTTGCTATTGTTTCACTGCTAAGAAATTTTGGACTGTAGTTTATCCCATTATTATCCATAAAACTTTTTTAGTTAGCCTTGCAATCAGAACAGCTAAAAAACTGAAGATGTAATCATATATTATTTTTGCAGTACTTTGTCCTGCAATCCAATCTAATATAAAATCGTATGGCTCTCTTTTTATCAATGCTACAATTATTGTGTACAAAATCCCGATCACATGAATTGCAA
>JAEZOG010000177.1 GCA_023414155.1 Cyanobacteria bacterium OH_CFB_184
AAACTCAAAGATGGAAGAAGCATCGAAGGAAAACAAACGTTTGAAGAATTAACTACACTTCAAAAATTATTCCAAGGTATCGGCAAGTTCTTCTCTGGTCTTGCAAGCTATGTTTCAAAAAAACTTCAACTTGATCCTCAGACTGTTGAATTTTACAGCAATTTAGGCAAGTACTCTAAAGAAACAGCCTTAACAGAAAACAAAAAAACAGATATTTCTATTGAATCGGCAACTCAAACTCTAGCTTATAGTGAGGAACTGATTTCATCGACAGAAAATTCTTCTTTCTTAAACAAAAAAGACGAAAAAGCAGAAGAAAAGAAAGAAGACAAACCGAAAGAAGCACCAAAAGCAGAACCACAACCAGTTGCCGAAGATCCGAATCTCAAAAAGAAAAAACTCGAAGAACCAACAATATAAAAAGAAAAAGCCACTTTATAAGTGGCTTTTTACTATTTTAAAAATGAATTATGATTTCGTTCATATGCAATTGTCGTTTTTGGACCGTGCCCTGGATAAACAGTTACATTATCATCTAAAATTAATAATTTTTGTTTTATCGAATCAATCAATTCAGAATGAGAACCGCCTTCTAAATCTGTTCTTCCGACAGAACCATAGAATAAAGTGTCACCTGAAAATAAGTCATTTCCGATAAGATAACAAACCCCGCCTTTTGAGTGTCCTGGAGTATAAATAACTTTTATTGGAGTTTTTCCTATCGTAAGTTCTGAGTTTTCATCTATATAAGCGTCAATTTTGATTGGAGGATGAGAATCTGCAATACCCCATCTTTGAAGGCTTAACTCAATATTATCTGCATGCCACTTGTCACCTTCGTGCATATATACAGGAACAGGGTTATTGCTCAATTGAACCTGCAAATCGCCCATTATATGATCAAAATGACCGTGAGTATTCAATATAAACTTTAACTTAGCGCCATATTGATCGATTTCGTTTTTAAGCCTGTCAAAATCCCCACCTAAGTCAATAATGACAGCTTCTTTAGATTCTTCATCTATCAAAAGATAAGTGTTAACCTGAAGAACTCCTGTTGGAAATGTTTTTATTATCATTTTAAACCTCTAAAATCATACATATTTATAAAAATATCTTTACTCAAAAGATAAAGATACTGTTCAGTTTAGTATAATTTATTTATTTTGTCTAACCTCTGCAGCTTATGCAGTTGGATATTAAAGAGAAATTTACAAATTTACATCCCACGCAGCTATGGTATGCTTATATAATGAACACTTATTCTAATAAAATTACGCCTTTACAGGCCAACCTGATAAAAAACCACCTTGAAAAAATGGGTGCAGATTTTGATACGGTTCAATACTCTGTGTGGAGAGGCAAAACCAAAGATTTTCAAGCTATTTATTACACAAGCGGGAAATTTCTTATTCAAGGAAAAGATGTATCATCAATCGTTGAAGAAATAGAAACGCTAATTGGTATAAAAACAGTACAAAAAAATGGTTCAAAAACAGATGAAGACTCCCCTAAATTCGACGTATACATCGGAACAGACGAATCTGGCAAAGGGGACTTTTTTGGTCCATTAGTCGTTGCAGGAGTTCAAGTTACGCCAGACAATAAACAAAAATTTATTGATTTGGGGATAAAAGACAGTAAAAAACTAGATGATGCGAAAATAAAAAAACTTGCAGCAGCTATCAGAAACAACTCAATCCATTCAGTAGTAGTTATGACGCCTGCAAAATACAACGAACTATATGACAACTTCAAAAACCTGAATAAGCTTCTTGCCTGGGGTCATGCAAGAGCAATAGAAAATATTTTAGAAAAGAATCCTTGTCAGTATGCTCTTTCAGATAAGTTCGGCGATGAAAGCTTGATAAAAAATGCACTGATGAAAAACGGAAGAAGTATTACTTTAGATCAAAGAGTAAGAGCCGAAAGCGATATAGCAGTAGCCGCCGCCTCAATCATTGCAAGGGCCGAATACGTCAAAAGAATGGAAGAATTAGAAAAGAAATTCAACATAACCTTACCCAAAGGTGCATCTAACAGAGTAGTTGAACAAGGTAAATCTTTTGTTCAAAAATATTCAAAAGATGAATTAAAAGAAGTAGCAAAATTACATTTTAAAACAACACTCGAAGTCACAAAGTAAATTTACTTGACATCACTATGTAATTAAGCTACAAAACAATAATAGAAAAGAGAAACCAATGGATAAAAAAACTTTTTTGCACGAAGAACAACTCAAGCTCGGAGCCAAAATGGTAGCTTTTGCGGGTTGGGAAATGCCTGTTCAATATTCAAGCATAATAGAAGAACATAACACTGTTAGAGAAAAAGTCGGTATCTTTGATGTTTCGCATATGGGTGAGATTTTTATCTCTGGCCCTGATTCTTTAGCATATTTACAAAAAATTGTTCCTCAAGACGTAGCAAAATTAGTTGATAATAAAGCTATTTATTGCCAACTAACAAATAAATCAGGCGGAATAATAGATGATTTAATCATATATAAATTAGGCGATAACAAATATCTTTTGATTGTAAATGCTTCAAGAATCGATGAAGATTTAAACTGGATGGTCAGAAACAAACTTGGCTTTGAAGTCACAATCGAAAACCAGTCTCATAACTACTCACTGCTTGCAGTACAAGGACCAAAAGCTACAGACCTTGTTGAAAAAATAGGCTTGCCAAAAATTAAACAGCCAGAATTCTTTAATATTAAAACAGCAGAACTATTCAACATAAATGTATACATCTCTAGAACGGGATACACCGGTGAAGATGGATTTGAAATCCTTGTTAGAAATGAATATTCTACACTTTTATGGAATTATATTCTCGATGCAGGTCAAGAATTTGGCATCAAGCCTATAGGACTTGGCGCAAGAGATACACTAAGACTAGAAGCAGCGCTTCATCTATACGGAAACGATATGGACGAAGAAACAACTCCTATTGAAGCTGTTTTAGGTTGGTCTGTTTCAAAAACAAAAAAAGAAGATTATAACGGAAAAGATACTATATTTAAGCAATTACAAGATGGTGTAAGCAAAAAATTAATCGGATTTAAGATGATTGATAGAGCAATACCTAGACATGATTACGAAATATACTATAATAATGAGAAAGTAGGTAAGGTCACAAGCGGAGGATTTTCACCCTCTCTCAATGAAAACATTGGCCTAGGCTATATTTCTACATCCTATGATATAAAAGTTGATTCTACAATAGAAATCATGGTAAGAAATAAATTATACAAAGCAAAAGTCGTAAAAAGACCTTTTGTCGATAAAAAAAATAAAGTTGGATAATTATATTTAATAAAGGAGAACAAAATGAACATACCAGACGGTATTTTATGCAGTAGAAGCCACGAATATGTATATGAAAAAGATGGGATTTATACAATCGGCCTAACAGATTTTGCTGTAGAACAACTTGGAGATATCGTATTTATTGAACTTCCTGATGCAGATACAGTTTTCACAAAAGGCGAAGTTTTCGGTACTGTTGAATCAGTAAAAGCAGCTTCTGAAATTTATATGCCTGTCGGCGGAAAAATCGTTGAAATTAACAATGAATTGCTTGATAGTCCTGAACTATTAAATGAAAGCCCATACGAAAAAGGATGGCTTATAAAAATCGAAACAGACCATTTCAACGAAGATGCTGTTGACTTGATGGAATATGAAGATTATAAAGAAGAAATTGCGTAATGATAAAAAACTACTGTGCTAATCCTGATAATATAGTTAAACAGATGCTTGAAGAAATTAATATGTCGAGCACTGACGAATTGTTTGATATGATTCCTCAAAATGTCAGGATTGACGGTCTTGACCTTCCAGAACCAAAAAGCGAAATGGAAGTCCAAGCACTGGTTAAATCAATTGCAAAACAAAATAAAACTGACTACGCTTGTTTTACCGGAGGCGGCGCATACAAAAGATTCATTCCTGCTTGTATATCTCAAATAGCCGGCAGATTTGAATTCAATACAGCCTACACTCCTTATCAACCTGAAATATCTCAAGGTACACTTCAAGTAATCTATGAATTTCAGTCTATGATTTGTGATTTGACAGGCATGGATGTATCAAACGCATCAGTATATGACGCTGGAAATGCCTGCGCAGAAGCAATCCTTATGGCGGCAAGAATTTCTGGCAGAAACAAAATCCTTGTCAGTGATTGTATAAACCCAGAGTACATAGAGGTTGTCAAAACGTACGCAAATGCAGCTGATATAGATGTAAAGTTTGCAAAAAGCACTAACTATGCAACTGATATAAAGTTCGTTCAGGAAAAAATTTCCACAGGGGAATACGCCGGTGTCCTGCTTCAAATACCAAATTTTTATGGAACGATTGAAGATCTTGAAGAGATTAAATCCCTTCAAAAGGATCCAAAAACGATGCTTATTGTCTGTGCTGATTTAGTTAGTCTTGCAGCACTTAAAAAACCGTCTTATTATGGTGCTGATATAGTTGTAGGAGACATTCAGTCTTTAGGCACTCCTGTTAACTTCGGTGGACCATTCGCCGGCTTTATCGCAACTATAGATAAACATAAAAGGCAACTTCCAGGAAGAATAGTAGGCAGAACCCTTGATGCAGATGGTAATCAAGCTTTCACGCTGACTCTTCAAGCAAGGGAGCAACATATAAGAAGAGAAAAAGCTACAAGTAACATTTGCTCAAATCAGGCTCTTGTTGTTTTAAATGCAACTGTATATCTAACTGTGATGGGCCAAAACGGCTTAAAACAAGTTGCGTACCTAAGCTCTAAAAATGCTCACCATTTAGCTTCGGAACTGAAGCAAAAAGGGTACAAGATTTTAAATAACGAATTTTTTAATGAATTTGTTATAGAAACCAAAAATTCAGACAAGTTTATCAACTCAATGAAAGAAAAAAATATTCTTGCAGGAATCAAGCTTGATGAAACAAAGATTTTGGTCTGCACAACTGAGCTTAATACGGAAGAAGAACTAAATAATTACAAAAACAATGCCTAAAACGCATTGTTTTCTGTTAAATAAAGGGGCATAAAATGGAATTTATAAAAAAACATATCGAATGTTTATCGCTGTTAACCTTACTTGTCGTTTGCTATTTCTTATTTTTCTTCAAAATGGGAAACTATCCTTTAATAGATGTTGATGAAACCAGATATGTAGCAATCGCAAGAGATATGCTAAAAGTCGGCGATTGGATGACTTTAAAGTTAAATAATGAATTCTTTTTTGAAAAACCGCCTCTATATTTTTGGCTAGTAAACCTTTCTTTTGTTATATTTGGTCAAATCAGCGAAGCTGTTGCACGATTACCTATTGCATTAACAGCGACATTTGGAACGTTTTGTGTTTATTTTGCAGGGAAAAAAGCTATTTCTCGCAGATACGGTATGATTTCAGCACTTATTATGGCTTCAGGATTTCAATTTTTAGTTCTTTCTAGAGTCACAATATTAGATATGCTTCTTTCAATAATGATAATAATTTCTGTATTATCAGGTTTTATGACATTTTTTGTTGAAGATAAAAATAAAAAATATTTCTGGTGGGCATTCTACATATTTTCAGGACTTGCAGTTCTTTCTAAAGGGATTCCCGGTTTTATAATACCTTTTGGGACTATGTTTTTCGCTTACCTTTTTGCAGGAAAAATTAAAGAAATATTCAGCCCTATATACTTCCTACCTGGTTTTATAGTGTTCTTTTTGATAACTCTACCTTGGCATCTTCATATGATGGAAATCCATGGTGACTTATTTTACAAAGAATACGTACTAAAGCACCATTTAGCCAGATTTATTGATTCAAAAGACTTAGGAAGAAAAGAACCTTGGTTCTTCTTTATCCCTGTATTTATAGTCGGGTTTTTACCTTGGACAATCAGCTTTATCGCAATGTTAACAGATAAAACAAAAGGATTTTTTGTTGAAGTCAAAGACTACTTTAAAAATACCAAGTTTACTGATATTCAACATAAGTGGAATGACTTAACAAATCAAAGAAAATTCCTCGCGCTAAATACGATTTTCTTTTTGTTTACATTTTTATTTTTCAGTGCAGCCAGCACAAAACTACCAACATATATTCTTCCTGCAATGGCTCCTGCAGCCTTCTTGCTAGGTTATTACTGGTATGAATATATTTATGAAGCTAAACACAATAACAAAATACTAATCTCTACAATTATATTAAATTCGATATTTATAATTGCGGCTATCGCTGCGATTTTTGTACCACTATTTATAAAAGATGCTGAGCTCCTAGCTAATATAAATACGTTTAGAAGTTCTGCAATCCTTGTTCTTGCAATAATACCTTTAGCAGGGATTTTTACAGCTATTTTAAAACAAAGGATGGCAACTTTTATCGTAAACGTGGCATTAATGGTCGGTATTATGATAATCTGTGCATCTTCAATATTTAATTTTATGTGCACGTTTGGAGAAAATGATCTCATCAAATATGCTTTAAAAGCAAAAGAAGAAAAAGTTAAATTAGCAACATACGACTTTGGAAAAAGATACAGCACCATATATTATTATGATGGAATCGTTGATTTTCAAACAGAAAATAATCTTGAATGGCTAAAATCATACACTGAAAAAAATCCAAAAGCCTACGTCATAGTCAAAATAAAAAATATGGAAGAGTTAGATAAAAACTTCAAATACAATATTATTGATGCAGGACGCAAATATTGTCTTATTAGAAAAAAATAACTTATTTAAGCATCTTTTTTAGATACTGACCGGTATATGATTGAGCGCACTCAGCTATTTCTTCAGGAGTACCTTGAGCTACAAGATAGCCTCCTTTGTCGCCTCCATCTGGTCCAAGGTCGATAATATAATCTGCAGTTTTAATCAAATCCAGATTATGCTCGATTATTAAAATAGTATTTCCGTTATCTGCGAGCTTATTCAATATTTTTACAAGCTTATCAAGGTCATACCAGTGTAAACCGACTGTTGGTTCATCTAGCAAGTACAAAGTCTTTCCTGTTGCCTTTTTATTCAACTCAGCTGCCAGTTTTATCCTTTGAGCTTCACCACCAGATAGAGTTGTTGCGCTTTGCCCCAGTTTAATATAATCTAAACCGACATCATAAAGGGTTTGGAGTCTGTTTTTGATTTTTGGGATATTTTCAAAAAACTCAAGAGCTTCTGCAACACTCATATCGAGCACTTCAGATATATCTTTGCCTTTGTATTTTACTTCTAAAGTTTCTCTGTTATAACGTTTCCCTTTGCAAACTTCGCATTTTACAAACACGTCAGACAAGAAGTTCATTTCAATTTTTTTGACGCCATCACCTTTACAAGCTTCGCACCTTCCGCCTTTAACATTGAAGCTGAAACGTCCTTGTTTATAGCCTCTTACTTTTGATTCTGTTGCTCTTGAAAACAGTTCTCTGATGTGAGTGAAAACGTCAGTATACGTTGCAGGGTTTGACCTTGGGGTTCTACCGATAGGTGATTGGTCAATATCAATTACTTTATCAATATGTTCAAAGCCTTTTATTGTCTTTACGCCTTGAGGCTTGGGTTTATTACCTCTTAATTTATGAAGAGCATATTCATAAATCAAATCCTGCATCAAGGTAGACTTGCCTGAGCCGCTGACTCCTGTTAGAGCTACTATTTTACCCATTGGAATATCTATATCAAGCGATTTAAGGTTATTTAAGGTTGCATCATTAACGCTAAGGAATTTTCCGTTGCCTTCTCTTCTTTTTTTAGGAACGGGTATCGATTTTTTACCGCTTAAATATTGTCCTGTAAGAGATTCTGGCGCTGACATAATATCCTCGATAGAACCTTCAGCTACGATATGACCGCCATTAATACCTGCTTTAGGACCGATATCTACAATATAATCAGCGTGGCGTATAGTATCTTCATCGTGCTCGACAACAATAAGTGTATTGCCTAAGTTTCTAAGCCTTAATAGAGTTTTTATAAGCATATCATTGTTTAATTGATGAAGACCTATTGATGGTTCATCAAGAACATATAAAACACCTGATAGTCCGCTTCCTATTTGAGTAGCCAGCCTAATTCTTTGGGCTTCACCACCAGAGAGAGTTCCTGCCATTCTTGCTAAATCAATATATCCAAGACCGACATCCAGCAAAAACTTAAGACGGCATCTGATTTCCTCTAATATTTGCTTTGCGATTGTCAATTGATAATCAGATAATTCTAAAAATAAAGTTGAGAAGAACTCAAACGCAGCTGATATCTGCATTCTGGATACTTCATCGATATTTTTATCTTTTATAGTGACCGCTAGAGAAAAAGGTTTCAGTCTTGCTCCATGGCAAACAGCACAAGGGATTGAAGACATATATTTTTGAATATCATCTCTTATTTCTTCAGAATTTGTATCATTGTATTTTTTCATGAAATACGGGATTACACCTGAAAAAACTCGATTATTAACAACCCAATCAGTCCCACCAAAGCTCTGATAGTGAAGTTTTACCTTTGTTTTACCTGTTCCATATAGAATTATATCCTGATGCTCTTTCGGTAATTGCTCAAATGGAGCATCCATATCAATTTTGTAGTGTTTAGCGACTGAAGATAAGATTTCTTGATAGTATGAGTTTCCTGTTCTTGCCCAAGGGTAAATAGCACCTTCTCTTAGCGACTTTGTTCTATCTGGAACAATCAAATCAGGGTTCACCTCAAAATGAGCACCGATACCAGAACAATTAGGACAGGCACCATAAGGACTATTAAAACTGAAAATCCTCGGAGCAAGTTCTTCAAAACTCAAGTTACAAGTAGGACATGCCAGTTTTTCGCTGAATATCAATTCTTTACCGTCGACAACATCGACTATCATAAGCCCATCTGCCTTATGCAGGGCTATTTGGCAACTATCTGCAATTCTTGACTTAGATGATTGTTTGACTACAATCCTATCAACAACAACGTCTATAGTATGTTTTAAGGTTTTTTGGAGCTGAATATCTTCTTCATCGATATTGACGATTTCTCCATCTACTCTGAGCCTTACAAACCCTTCTTGCCTTAATTCTTCAATCAGTGATTGAAACTCGCCTTTTTTGCCCCTGACAATAGGCGCAATAATCTGGATTTTAGTACCTTCTTTTAGTTTAAGTATTTTATCAACTATTTCATCAATTGTCTGAGGCTTAATTTCACTACCACACTCAGGACAATGAGGAACGCCAATACGGGCATACAACAATCTTAAGTAATCATGAATTTCTGTAACTGTTCCTACTGTAGAGCGAGGGTTGTTACTTGTAGCTTTTTGATCAATCGATATAGCAGGAGAAAGCCCTTCTATACTTTCAACATTCGGCTTATCCATTTGTCCCAGAAACTGCCTTGCATAAGTAGAAAGACTTTCTACATAGCGTCTTTGACCTTCTGCAAAAATAGTATCAAAAGCTAGCGAACTCTTGCCTGAACCACTTACACCGGTAAAAACAATAAGTTCATTTTTAGGTAATTCTAAATTAACATTCTGTAAATTGTGCTGGTTAGCACCTCTTATAATTATTTTTTCATTCATAAAAATATTATTGCATAAAAGCTATTTTTGGATGCCTTCGGGCATGAGCCTGTAGCCACCGCCATATATAGTTTCGATGTACTTTTTACCGTCGGAAATTTTATCTAATTTTGCCCTTATATGGCGGATATGAACCCTTATTGTTTCAACATCATCATCAGGCATATAACCCCAGATTTCAGTTAGAATCTTAGATGAAGGCACCATATTTCCATAATTTTGTACCAATAAGTTTAATATTTCAAACTCTATTGGAGTAATTTTTGCGACCTTTTCTCTAATCTTTACTGAATAAATTTCAGGAAGCAACGTAATATCCCCGATAGTCAGTATCTCTTTTGTAGCTAGTGACTTAGGTATTTGGTTAGTTCTTTTTAAAAGAGCTTTTATTCTTGCCGTTAACTCTTCTATTTCAAATGGTTTTACCAAATAGTCATCCACACCAATGTCAAAACCTTTAATTTTATCCTGAAGCATATTTAATGCAGTAAGCATAAGAATAGGAATTTCTTTAGTCGACTCATTTTCCCTTATTCTTTTTGCAACCGTATACCCATCTACTTCAGGCATCATAACATCAAGAACTATAACATCAGGCTGCTCTTGTTTTGCAATAGCATAGCCTTTAATGCCGTCTAATGCACTAAAAACCTTATAACCTACTAGCTCTAGGTTAATTTTTATAAGTTCATTAATCGATTCATCATCATCTATGACTAATATCTTGTTCATGTTTCTCTTTTACTGTGTATCTTTAATTGTATTTTATTCCATGTTGCTCAAATCTATCAAGAGCTTCGTTAATTTTTTCATCAGGCTGAACTGTAGAAAGCCTAAAATATCCATCTGAATAGTTTCCAAATGCTATTCCTGGAGTAAGAACTACTCCTGTTTTATCAAGAACCATTTTGCAAAACTCTTTGGATGTATATCCGTTTGGAACTTTTAACCAAAAATACATTGTTGCTTGCATTTTTTGAACATTCCAACCCAGCTTAGAAAGTCTATCTATTAGAAGGTTTCTTCTTCTTTGATAATTTTCAACCGTTGGAGTAACAAAAGAATAATCCATATTCAAAGCTTTTATAGCAGCATCTTGAACGATTGTAGCAGTACCATAATCCATATTTGTTTTCATTGCGTAAATCGCATCGATGTATTCTTTCCTGCCGACTACAAAACCGATTCTCCAACCAGCCATATTAAATGTTTTAGAGAAAGAATGAAATTCAACTGCAATATCTTTTGCGCCTTCAATTTCAAAAATACTAGTCGGGCGATACCCATCGTAACAGATTTCACCATAAGCTAAATCAGAAACAAGTAATATGCTGTGTTTTTTACAATAAGCTACCATTTTTTCTAAAAATTCTCTTGGAGCAATAGCACCAGTTGGATTATTTGGATAGTTAATAAAAAACAATTTAGCTTTTCTAGCCACTTCTTCAGGTATAGAATCTATGTCAGGAAGAAAGTTATTCTCTTCAGTTAATGGAACGTGATAAACTTCACCACTAGAAATCCAAGTACCTCTTGAAAGAACAGGATAATATGGATCAGGAACGATATTTATATCTCCTGGGTTTGTAAAAGCTAAAGCAATGTTAGCAAGTCCTTCTTTGGCCCCACTAAGGGTTTGGACTTCTGTATCCGGGTCAATATCCACATTGTGTCTTGATTTCATCCACTTGGAAATGTGGTCTCTGAATTCTTTTTTTCCTCTAAAATCAGGATAACCGTGGCTTTCCACCTTACAAATAGATTCAATAGCAGCATCCACAACAGGTTTAGCAGTAGCTCCATCTGGATTACCGATACTCAAATCAATCAAATTCATTCCCTTTGCTTTTGCTTCTTCTTTCCACTCAGCAAGCTCAGCAAAGATATATTTCGGTATATTCAAAATCTTATCAGACGGTTTTATCATTATATTAGTTTCCATTATATTTCTCCTTAATATTATATACGTTATTTTTTAAAATTCATAAACCCTTTTTAAATTACAAATGTAGCCTTGCGGCAAGTTTAAGAGCCAATTGATCACAAAACTGTATTGATAGATGAATTTTTATAAAACTATACTTTAAAAATTGTCTTAAAATCACACTTGTCGTTGAAACAAGCACCATAATAAGTGACAAATTAATTGTATTTATACTAACTGTATTATTCATTTTTACCTTATTTTTGTTGGCTAGTTAATTTAATAATTCTTTCCGCGCGCTGCTTGAATGTATGGTTATTTACGACACATCTTCTACCGTTACGCGCTATAGATTGAGCGATATTTAAGTTCTGTAGATAGAAATCAATTTTATCAATTAATTCATAATCATTTTGATAGACATCAACCTCTTTTCCGACCTCGAAATGATTGTATATTTCAGGCATATAGTCAGTCAAAAGAAAACCGCTGCTCGCTAAAACTTCAAAAACTCTATAGCTTATGTTGTCTTTTCCTTGATCTGTGATGTTGATATTAACTTTTGTAGTGTTGTAAACTTTTGCAAGCTCATCTTCACTACTTATAAAACCCTTGTAGGATTTTTTATACAACTCAATCTCTTCAATGTTTAAAAGATTATTCTTTAAAAGTTCATCAATGCTTCTTTGAAAATGATCTTCTCTACAATATAAGCTGAGTTTGCCGTACATTTTAATTAATAACGAGAGTATTTTCTGTCTTTTTTCTGTAATTGGAGCACCTACAAAAGAAATAGCATGTTCATATCCTTCAAACGAAGTTTTATACAACTTGGGATCAACAGCCAGTGGCAAGTAATGAGAGTTTTTAAATTCAGATACTAACTCTTTATCCCAAATAAAAACTTCTTTTTTTGCTTTTTTTAAAATATCATATAATTCTGGACAATCATCAGAAGCGATTTTACTTTTAGGTTCATCTGCAAAGTAATGAATGAATTTGTAATCTTTATTATTTAACAAATCTTTCGATAATTCTTGATTTACTAAATAGCCATAGCAATAACCAAATATGTAATCAGGATTAAATGTTTTTATATCTTCAAAAGTTGTTTCTTGCACATCTTTTTCTAGCACGTAAAAACCAAGCTTTTTGAAGCCTTCAGCGAAACCTCTTGTAATAAGGCCGCCTAGTATACTTTTTGGTGATGTTATAAATAGCTTTTGCATATGATTCCTAAGTTTGTTCAAATGTGAATGCTGTTTTTATTATAAATCCTTGTCTTGATAATACCTTCGTTTAAAAAGTCTATATAATAAAAATACCGCCTTATAAATAAAGCGGTAAATAAGTGTTCTCTTTCCCTGTAAACTTATTATTCAGCTGTTTCTTCAGCCGCCTCTACCGCTTCTTCGCTGGCTTTGGCTGCGGCTGCTTCTGCAAGAGCTTTTTCTGCTGCTTCTTTTTCAGCTGCTAATTTTGCTTGAGCTTTTTTCGATAATTTTTCAGTAGTTTTAGCTTTGTAAACTAATTTACCTTCATCATCAGCGTTAGCAATTAAATATTTAACTGTTTCTGTTGGTTGAGCACCTTTTGTCATCCAATCTAAAGCAGCAACTTTATCAAGTTTCATTTCTTTTGTTTTTGGATTGTAGTGACCTAATTGTTGAATTGGTGCTGACTCACGTCTTGTTGTTGAATTAACAACTACTATTCTGTATACTGGATTTTTTTTGCATCCTAATCTTTTTAATCTAATTTTAACCATGCCGGTCAGTTCTCCTTGTTACAACTGTAAATTCGTACACCGTATATTGGTGTATCAGCCGCCTTTCTCAAAACAGTTACAGAGGATAAGTGTTTCAAGATCGTATAACTATATAATCACAAGGATAATTTATAATCAAGCAATCTTCAAATTTTTTTATATAGTACCGGCGGATTCCATAAGATTAATAAAAATATACTTATGAATAATATAAATAATTTATGATATAATTCATAATACAATCAGAGAGGAGTTTTCAAATGAAAAAACTGTCTAGCTTTATACTTGGGATTATGCTGCTAAGTTCTTGCGCATATGCTATTCCTGAAGTTTTGACAGAACCAATGAAGGAAGTGTTAAAACAAGCTCCTGCGATGCCAAGTATTGCAAACGTTGTATTATCAACATTATTTATGGTTTTGATAATATATGTTGTTGCATTTACTTATCAAAAACTAAATTCATATAATTCAAAAAGGTTCTCTGATCAAAGTGAAAAAGCACTTAATTTAAACAAAATGAAAATAACAAATTGCTTGTCATTAGGACCAAATAAGTGTTTATACATCGTAGAAGTCAATGAAAAGTTTTTAGTAGTTGGTTCTACACAAACTCAAATTAATCTTTTAAAAGAATTTGATAAAAAAGATTTACAAAAAATAATAGATGCCCACACTGGAGCCACTCACGTTGAAAAAATAAAACCGGAAGTTATAGAAGAAGGCCTCAAAACGCTATTTCCTAAGGAAGAAGAAATAATCGAAACTAAGAAAGAAGATGATGTGGATTTTGAAGAAATCTACAAAAAATATATTTAAGAGAAAATAGGGGTTTATATGTCAAAAAGTGTTAAAATTGGTGATAAGTTAGTAGGACAAACTAAGCATTGTTTTATTGTCGCTGAAATCGGAATTAATCACAACGGTTCCGTTAACCTTGCAAAAAAGCTTATTGATATTGCAGTAATGGCTGATTGCGATGCTGTAAAATTTCAAAAAAGAACCATTGATGTAGTATACACTCAAGAAGAACTCGCTCTTCCAAGACCAAGTGTGTTTGGTGAAACAAACGGCGACCTAAAAAGAGGATTAGAGTTTGGCTATGAAGAATATGCAGAAATCGACAGATACTGCAAACAAAAAGGTATAATGTGGTTTGCATCATGCTGGGATGAAGAATCAGTTGATTTTATCGATCAGTTTGACCCACCTTGCTACAAAGTATCATCTGCATCTATCACTGATGATGCGTTGTTAAAACACACAAAAAGCAAAGGTAAACCGATTCTTATTTCTACAGGAATGAGTACTCTTGAAGAAATTGATCATGCAATCGAAATATTAGGCGAAGATAACACGATTATTTATCATTGCACATCTACATATCCAACAGAAAATAACGAAATTAATTTAGCTTGTATTCAGACTTTAAACAACCGTTATAACTGCCCAATCGGTTATTCTGGGCATGAACGAGGAATTACCCCATCGATATTATCAGTAGTATACGGTGCAGTATCTGTAGAAAGACATATAACAACAGATAGAGCGCTTTGGGGTTCTGATCAGGCGGCAAGCCTTGAGCCATCAGGCTTATTTAGAATGGTAAGAGATATAAGAAATATTCCTGTAATCGCTGGTAACGGCGAAAAAATCGTTTATGACTCAGAAAAACCAATCATTAAAAAATTAAGAAGGGTTAAAACAAACTGTGTTTAAGAAATTTAAACTTCCTAAAAATATAAAGTTAATAGTGAGCGACTTTGACGGTGTATTTACTGATGGAAGCATTTACATTTCTGAAACTATGGAAACCACTAAAAAAATTAACTTTAAAGACATTATGGGAGTTTCTCAAGCGATTAAAAACGGTTTTGATATCGTTTTGATTTCTGGTGAAAAATCTAAAGCAATCGATTTTTTAACCAATAAATTCGACAGAGTAGAAGCGCACCAAGGAATAAGAGATAAAGCCAAAGTTTTAAAAGAAGTTATAAAAGAAAGAGAACTATCTGCTCAAGAAGTCATATACATCGGTGATGACGTTAATGATATTGACTGCTTAAATTATGTTGGAACACCGATAACCGTTCCAAATGCAAATTTAAAAGTGCAAAAGTTAAAAAACATAAAAATAACTAAAAGCCCTGGGGGCGACGGCGCTTTTAGAGAAGTTGTAGACGCTTTATTGCAAAGATAGACTCTATGAAAAATTTTTTTAAAAAAATTATAAAGTCCATAAAAAAGTTTGATAAATATACTACTGACTACAAAAGGAAAACAAACGTAGTTGAGCTGCCCTCTATTGCTTATGTAAACTGGGGCATTCAGCTGGCTAACTTAAACCTTTACGATGAAGCTATAGAAAAATTTGAAACTTCTATAAATATGGCGCATCAAACTCCTGGAGCGTATTTAAATTTAGGTATTGTATACGCAAAAAAAGGTGAGTTTGGGCAGGCTATAACTAACTTTAGAAAAGTTGCAAAGCTAGATCCTGATAACGCAAGAGCATACTCTCTATGGGGAACTGCACTGATTGAACTTGGAGATATGGAGTCTGCTGAATTCTTCTTCAAAAAATCACAAACGATTGATCCTAGAAACCCAGAAACATATATAAATTACGGGATTGCGCTTGCAAGGCAAGATAGAAAAGAAAAAGCAATCGAACAATTCAAAACGGCATTGCTCTACAACCCTGAAAATACCCAAGCTATGTTTTTAATAGGTGTTTTATTTTTTGAAATGGAAAAAATCGATGATGCACTAAGAAGCTTTGACGCGGTGATTTCATTGCATCCAGAAAACGCTGATGCATACTATTATAAGGGTCTGTGCTTGTATAAACTAAATCATTTTGAAGATGCAATAAAAAATTCAATTGAATCGTTTAAGTTTAACCCGACAAAAATAGAAAATTTACTCTTGATAGCAGAATCTTATATGATGTTAGAGAAAGAAATCGAGAGCTTCGTCTACTATAATAAAGCTCTTGAACATGGTCTTTGTAATGCTCAGTTTTACGCTTCTTGGGCAATAGCTCTGCAGAAATTTAATAAGCTGGAAGAAGCAAAAGAAAAATTCCTGACTTCTCTTCAACTAAACTCGCAAAACCCATATGTGCTATTAAATTTAGGAGTCAACTACCTAAAACAGAATAATTTCCAAGAAGCCCTTAAACTTTTTAATAAAGTGTTAGAAATGAAGCCTGAAGATACTGATGCGTACGCTAATATTGCAACTGTATATTATAATCAACACGAATATAAGCTAGCTATTGAATATTATTTAAAAGCTCTAAAAACATCAAAAAAAGTAACGCACTTATACTTTTACATTGCAAATAGTTTTTATCACTTAAATGAAAACAAAAAAAGCATAGAATATTATCAAAAAACAATCGAATATCATCCCGATCATATAGAAGC
>JAEZOG010000231.1 GCA_023414155.1 Cyanobacteria bacterium OH_CFB_184
GTAATAACCTGCATGAGGTACAATGATTGCCCTGGAAGATAAGTAATAATCTTGCCTGTTGTTCTGATAAAAATAATTTATATTACTCAAAAGTTCTTGCTCATCTGCAGAATAAAAGCTTCCGGCAACTGCGTGGGGTCTGATTTTTTCCATAGTAAATCCGCCAATTTCTTTTTTAACCTTTGCAAATTATAATATATTTTATGAAATACCAAAATAGCCAAGATAACAATAAAACTCAATGTACAATTTGTCCACATAACTGTATTCTTGCAGAGGAACAAAGAGGATTTTGTTTTGTCAGAAAAAATGTTAATGGAGAAATTAAACTTACCACATACGGTTATAACACAGGTCTTGCAATAGATCCAATTGAAAAAAAACCGCTTTTCCATTTCTACCCCGGTTCAAAAGTACTTTCATTCGGGACAACGGGATGTAATTTAAGCTGTGCATTCTGCCAAAACTGGGAATCATCGAGATCAAAGATTGATCCTGAAAGCTTAAACAAAGTTTCTCCTAAAGAAATAGCAGAACTTGCTCTTCAAAACGGATGCAAAAGCGTTGCTTTTACATATAATGAGCCTATTATATTTTTTGAATACGCAATAGATACGGCTATTGAATGCAGAAAACGTGGCATCAACACAGTTGCCGTAACGGCAGGATATATAAATCCTGAACCGAGAAAAGAATTTTTCAAATATATGGATGCAACAAATATTGATTTAAAATCATTTAACCCAAATTTTTATAAAAAATATTGTCAGGTTGAGCTTGAACCTATTTTAGAAACGATAAAATACGTAAGAAACAATACAGGTTGCTGGCTAGAAATTACTACTTTAATAATTGAAGACGAAAACGACAGTCCTGAAGAAATCCAAAAAGAATGCGAGTGGATAAAAGAAAATATCGGAATAGACACCCCTCTTCATTTCAGCGCATTTCACCCGAGTTACAAATTTATGGACAGAAAATTCACCACTTTTGCGACACTTCAAAAAGCCTATGAAATCGCAGGCAAAGTGGGTCTTAGATATGTATACACAGGAAATATTGCAGAAACTATTACTTCTTCTACCTATTGTCACAACTGCAAAAGAATCGTAATAAGAAGAGATAGATACTGCACAGATCAATACAATTTAGATGAATGTGGAAACTGCATATACTGTGGAACTCCTTGTGCCGGAGTTTTTTAAAAAATTTTAAACCTTAAAAACATCCTGCACATGCTTTTGCAAATCTTCTAAATACAAAAGCACCTGAGGGTTTTTAACTACATCATACACAGCAAAGGTTTTTAATGGTTTCATCCCGCAGTACTGTTGCATTTTATGTAAATGTATAAAGAAATCATCTAATGATTTTCCTTCTAAAAAAGAACATTTATTATCGAAATTTTCCTTAGACGTGTTCATTGTCAAAGAATACATATATTTTTTATCGGTAAACATACCGCCTGTTCCATATCCATGAGCTGCTGCATCAAAGAATTTGCCGTGCTGATAAACCTTATCAATATAGGTCTTAAATAATCCTGGAATCGAATACCAAAAAATAGGAGTTTGAAAAATTATCCCGTCAGCCCAAGCATACTTGTCCTGTTCTTCTTCAACAATATAACCTTTTTCAAGAACAGTGGTTTTCAGTTCATATTTTTCAGACAAAAACTCAACCATATTTTCAAACAATGTTTGATTTAATCTGCCTTCTGCAAATGGGTATTTTTGATGGCCGTTTATCACAAGAATATTTTTCATAACATACCTTTTATACTATTTACTCAAATATTATCATAGATTGCTAAATTTTTTTTAATTAACTTAGTAGGTTAATTATAGAGCTAGTATTTTTAAACCAAAAAAATCCCGTGAAGTAATTCTCCACGGGTTAATAAAGTATAATGAATATTTTTAAAAATTATTCAATGGAATTATTTCTTCTGCTGAATGGCTATGGTTTGATAGTCTTAAATTAGAGCTGGTAGGTACATATTTTTGACTGTGATTATTTCTTTTTGCACCGATAGCTCTTGTTGCATAAACAGAATCAACCCCTTCTACCAATCTTGTTAATGACTTAACGATTTCATTAACACTCTCTGCCTGACTGGCAAGTTCGCGTGCTGCAGCTGCGCTCTCATCAGCTGTTCCTGCGTTAGACTGCATAACATCTTCCATCTGTCTTATTGCTTTATTGATTTCGTTTATACCTCTTGATTGTTCTTCTGTTGCGGTTGAAATTTCTTCTAACAACTCACTTACTTTTTTTGATTGTTCATCAATTTGAGTCAATGATTCATTTACATTTTTAGCAATCACTACGCTGTTTTCTGATAGACTGATGTTGTTTTCTATTATTGAAGCTGTATCTTTTGCAGCCTGAGCACTTCTTTGAGCTAGATTTCTAACTTCTTCAGCAACTACTGCAAAGCCTTTACCTGCTTCGCCGGCTCTTGCTGCTTCTACTGCAGCATTTAAAGATAAAAGATTAGTTTGGAATGCAATCTCGTCAATGACCTTAATGATTTTAGCAATTTCATTACTTGACTGCTTTAAATCATCCATAGAATGCATCATAACATCCATTTCTTTGTTACTTTTTTGAGCATATTCTTTAGCATTCTTTGCCATTATGGCAGCTTGTTTTGTATTGTCGTTGTTTTGCTGAACCATTGAAGACGTTTCTTCAAGTGTTGAAGAAGTTTCTTGAATAGATGCAGCTTGCTCTGTTGTACCTTCAGCCAATAAGTGACTTGCTGCTTCTACCTGGCTTGATGCAGCAGATACCTCTGAACTTCCTACTGTGAGCTCTTGTATGGCCCTTTGAATAGGTTTGGTAATAGCACCTGAAATAACTATTCCGATAAACGTCATAAAAGCTAAAGAAGCAAGTCCGATCACGATCAAGAGAGTATTTGCAGTTTTTGTTGCTTGGATATTTTCTTCATAAATTTGTTTTGAAGTTTCCTGCTGCATTTTCAACAGATCTAAAATCGCCTCTCTATATGCTCTTTCAGTTGCAGAATTGGATTTATAAACAGAATATGCTTGAGCATTTTTATTTGATTCAGTAAGAACCAATGCCCTATCCATATTTTTCCAAAAATTTTCTCTAACTTGTTTTATTTCTTCCAGCTTATTTTTTTGTTCTTCAGATGGATTTGTATCTAAAAACTTTTTCATTAAAACTTCGTTGATCGCACGCATATTTTTTATATCTTCTTTTAGTTCATAAGTTTCTGTTGGCGTTGTATTTTGCATCAATGCCAAACAATCTGAAAGAGATCTAAACAAGTTCCCTCTTATATCACCCAAAGATTCAACGGCGACAAGGTTATCAGTGTACATCTCTTTTAAACTTTGTGAAGCCTTATAGTTAAACGAAAAACCAATCACACTCGTAATTAAGATAAAAAGCGATGCCATCGCAACCATTAAATACAATTTATGCGAAATTTTCGCATCTTTAAACCAGTCCATACTTACAACCTCTTTCTAATATTTATACAACTAATTCTTCAAAATTCCCTTCGAAAACTTCTCCTGAGTCTTCACTAGAAACAATTTTATCTACATCTAATAGCATTATTATTTTTTCTTTCACTTTGCCGATACCGAGAAGGAAACCATCATTCACGTATCCGCCACAGCTTGAAGGAGGTTCAATATTAGAAGCAGAAATTTCAAAAACTTCTGAAACACAATCTACAATAAAACCTACAAGCTTTTCACCCTTCTCTGAAGCTACCATCACGATAATCACACAGGTTTGCTCGTCGTATTCTTCGCTATTTAGACCAAGTGATGAAGCTAAATCAATGAGCGGAATAATTTGCCCTCTGAGGTTTATTACACCTTTTACAAAATAAGGCACCTTGGGAACGGGAGTAATTTCAGGTAACACTATTACTTCACTCACCTTGATGATTTCAAAACCGTAATTTTTGTTATTTATGCAAAAAGCCAAAAACTTCTGATTTTCCAAATCTTCTTTTACATCAACTAAATTCATACGAATTCTCCAAATAAACTAAACACTTTTCTGATGACAGAAACAAACTACATATTTAACATGTACTTATAACACAAAACTATGTTTTTAACAAGCAGTAGTGTATTTTATTTACGTATTTATCAAAAATACCACGTGTTTAATCTTCTTAACTCAAATGCAAACATAAGTTAAAATGATATTAAGGAGGGGAATGAATATAAATAATAAAAAATTGCTAGGGCAAATAATAAAACGCATCAGGAAATCAAATGGTTTAACTCAAGAAAAATTAGCAGAAGCTGTGGGAATAGAAACAGGTTCCTTAAGCGCGATTGAAAGCGGGCGACATTTTCCATCATTGATTACTTTAGAAAAAATCGCCTCAAAATTAAACGTAAGACTACAAGCATTCTTCGACTTCAATGATTCTATGTCCGACCTAGAAATGAAAGATGCTATAAGAGAAAATCTTGATAAAATGCGCTCGCAAGACGTAATTTGCGTATATAAACTTACAGAGCACTATAAGAACTCATAAATACTCTTGATAAATTTGGATTTATATACAAAAAAAACAGAATAATCTATACTTAGTTGATGGAGAATTTCTACCAAAATATCAAGAATATGATCGATTTTAACTTGCGAAAAGTATTAAATTTCTCAAGAAAAAACTACTTTGAACCCCCTGAACCAAAGATAAACTTGTTTAAAAAAGATAAAGAAATTGAACGAGAGTCTTTTCTGCTAGAAAAATATAACTTTGAAAAAGTAAAAAACGAGAGCAGTAAAATAAACTACCTTGAAAACCTCTGCCTGTTAGATATTTTAGATAAATACCTTAATACAGAAAAACAAGATTATATTAGCGTTTTAGACATAGGAGCAAAGAACTGGTCCTATGTGAAAGCTGAGTATTATTTCTTCGTCAAATACTCTGATTCCCTCCTATTAAACGGAATAGAACTGGACACAAACAGGCTTTATCAAAATTTTTATTCAAGAAAAGAAGTCGCAAAATTTCATATTAAAGACTTAAAAAACACAAACTATTTAGAAGGTGATTTTCTAAAACATGAAGGAAAATATGATTATATAATTTGGATTCTCCCTTTTATAAAAAAATACCCGCATCTCAAATGGGGGCTACCTATAGAATACTTTAAGCCCAACGAAATGCTTGAACATGCGATGAACTCATTAAAAGAAAAAGGTCAACTCGTAATAATAAATCAGGGCAAAGAAGAATTTGAAATACAAAAAGCGATGTGCAAAAAATTATCTATTGATATTAAATCAAGTGAAAAAATCGAAAGCCTTTTTAAATACTACAAAATGGACAGATACATAAGCATAATATCTAAACAATAAGCATCCTTTTTTATAAGATAATTGGGTAGTTTTATTTATTCAAACTTGAACTAAAATTTGAATAAATAAAGGAGTTCAAAATGAAAAAAATTGGAATAGTTT
>JAEZOG010000258.1 GCA_023414155.1 Cyanobacteria bacterium OH_CFB_184
GCCTACATAATAACATGATTTTTGAGATGAGAGGACTTTCGGTTTATATATTTATCAACTAAGTACATGATTACACTATTATTTAGAGTGATAAAATTAAAATACTTTTAGTTCATGAGGCCGTAGAGTGAAAAAGATTAATGGTGTGGTTGTTATATTCTTATGTTTTCTAGCATTGTGCAAAAACGTCAATCCAGCAAGAGCAGAAGAACAAATTCAATTAATACCGGAAAAAGTTAAAATAAAACTTGGAATTTCAGAAGATATATCAGAAGAATCTGTTGATACTCCTACAAAAGTGCTTCGAGGCGCTGTAGATCTAATCTCTCCCGATGGGCTTCAGCTTGAAGAGGGAATTGTTAAATCTATAAAAGCAGGTGTTGTTTATGAAGGCCCTTTGCGTTTAGAGGATATTGACGGCAAAGAATTTATGGGAAATCACACAGTAACAGCTGTTGATACCTATGTAAGACTTAAGTTTCGAGATGATAAAACAGAATTTAGGTTTATGTATAATTTTATGCGTAAGTTACCTAATATTGAAAATACATTTACAGAAAAATTCTCTGAAGTCGCTTTAACACACAGATTAAATCCTCACCAAACTATTATTTTAGGTCAAGGAGCCAGAATACCAGTAGGTATAGATGGACTGATTGCTCCTCAGGCTCAAGATACAGCTCTCAGGTCTCAAACCGCTCGTAACTTTAGTAATGCCCGGGCCTTTGGTATTAGAAACATTGGTGACTATAAATACCTGGACTACGATATAGGTGTTTATGATAGTACCAGACATTTTCAGAATATGTTTAATGGAGCTGAAGTAGTCGGCTGGGTTAATGTTAAGCCGCTTGCTAACCTAGATACCAAAAAATACGGCAAATTGACAGTCGGAGGAGGTGCTCAACTTGGAAAAGCCGCTGATGATTATCAAGTTGTTGGAACATACGTAGGGTATGATTACAAAAAAGCGCATTTAAAAATGGAATATATGCAAGCAGATGGATACAATAATGCGAATTCTTACAGTAATAAAGAAGCAAGAGGTTTCCATTCAACTGTAGTCTATGATTTAACAAAAAAAATTCAGTTAGTCGGAAGATATGATATTTATGATCCAAATACTGTAAAGTCAAAAAATTCGATAACAGAATATACAGCAGGTATAAACTATACGGTAAGTAAACACCTCAAATTCTTGCTAAATTACGTAAGGCAGAACAAAGAGGCAGGTCCTGATGGCAATTTATTCTTGTTTGTTACAAGGTTTACGATATAGGTATAAATATTGTATAATTTGATAGTTAAATAAAATTATTATAGTAGAATTGTAAGTATGAATAAATTTGATGAAAATAAAAGTCTGATTGAAGAAACCATTAAAAAAATCGTTTTAGAGCCGATGAACCCTGAAAATTATCTTATGCTCGGTAAATTATACGTAGTTAATGACGAGTATGATTTGGCATTAAATATTTACGAAAGTCTTTTAAATATTGATCCTTTGAATGTTCAAGCACTTATAAACTCTGGAAGTATCTATTTTTATAAGATGGATTTTTCTAAAGCAATAAATAATTACTCAAGAGCATCAGATATTGAAACTGATAATTATTCTATTTATTTCAATCTGGGAAATGCTTACGCGGAAACTGGTAATTACAAACAGGCGATGCAAAATTATGTAAAAGCAATGAATTTGCAGCCTGATAATTCTAATATCTATAGTGCAATAGGACTTTTGTATCAAGATCAAGGTGATTATATTGAGGCAAAAGTTTATTACGAACGAGCAATTAAACTGGATGCGATTAATCCTGATAATCATATGAACTTAGCTTGTGTATTGATGAAGCTAAATAAGTATGAAGAAGCGGCAGAGCTGTTTAAAAAAGCTCACGATATTGCCCCGATGGAGGCAAAAATCTCTCTTTGCTGCGCTAATGCATATTCATCGTGTGAAAAGTATGATTTAGCTGATATATATTTCAAGAAAACTATCGAGTTAAATCCAAATTATTATCAGGCATATGTCTGTTATGCAATTTCATTGTGTGATAGAAATATGACTGAAGAAGCCATCAAATACTATAAACAAGCAATAGAAGTTGCTCCTGAAATCACAAATGCTTATACGTTGCTTGCTAACTTGTATGTGTCAGAAGCCAAGTTTGATGATGCTATCAGTTATTATAAAAAAGCTTTGAATGTTGAGCCTACATCAGCCAATATTTATTCATTAGTCGGAAATACCTATGTTATGACCGGTGATTTAGAACCTGCCTTGAATTCTTATAAAAAATCTATCGAGCTTGATTCTGAAAATGATGAAACAAAACTTGTCTATCTGGAAGTTGCAGAAGAATATATATCTAAAAAGTTTGAAAATGGAGAAAAAAGTGTCGTATAGTCCCCGAAATATAATATTACCAGCAGAAAAAATCATCGCAATCTTATCATATTTTACATTTGGAATAGTAGGTTTTGTTTGGGTTATTCTTGGCGCTGTTACTAAACAAAATTTAAAACCATTTTTAAAATACCACATTTATCAATCTATTTTCCTTGCTATTTTGTTCTTTATTGTTTCTCAAGTGTTGATTTTAATCTTGAATATATTAGGTTTTATTCCTTTTATTAACGCAATAGTTCTGGCTATTACTTATTTTCTAAGTGTTCCAGTGATTATATTGCCGTTTCTTCATCTTTCTATAATACAATTAGCACTTTTTATAGTTGTTATTTACCTTTCACTTGGTGTTTTAAAATCTCAGTATAGCTATATCCCATGGGTATCTGATATAATTAAATACAATATAGGAAGATAAAGGATATTCTATAATGGAATTTGATACTATTGCTGTACATGGCGGTCATTGTGCAGGGCAAAACAGGCATGCAATCAGCGTACCAATCTATCAAACTACTGCTTTTGACTTTGATAGTGTTGATTATGCTGCTGATTTGTTTGACTTAAAGTGTGAAGGTGATATTTATACAAGAATTTCAAACCCTACAACAGCGGTTTTGGAGCAGAGAATAGCTATGTTAGAAGGCGGAGTTGGTGCATTAGCAGTGTCTTCCGGCCAGTCAGCTACGCTTCTTGCCATATTAAACATTGCAAAATCGGGAGATGAAGTAGTTGCTTCTTCAACCTTGTATGGCGGTACTATAAATCTTCTGGTTTCGACTTTGAAAAAATTTGATATAAAAACAGTAATAGTAAAGACTGAAAATCTCGATGATTACAGGGCTGCAATTACTGATAAAACGGTTTGTATATTTTCTGAAGCAGTCGGAAACCCAAATATTAACGTGATTGATATTGAAGGGTTGGCAAAAGTTGCTCACGAAAATAAAATTCCATTAATAATCGATAACACTGTTCCTACTCCATATTTACTAAAGCCGTTTGAATTTGGGGCTGATATTGTGGTTCATTCTTTGACGAAATATCTATCCGGTCACGGAAATTCTATGGGCGGTGTGATTGTTGATTCTGGTAATTTTGATTGGGAAAAGTCAGGTAAATTCCCTGAACTTGTTGAAAAAGACCCAAGTTACCACGGTTTAAGCTATACTGAAACATTTAAAAAAGCAGCTTACATCGTAAAAGCAAGAGCTCAGCTATTAAGAGATTTTGGAACTTGTTTGAGTCCTTTTAATGCATATTTGACATTAATCGGATTAGAAACTTTACACCTAAGAATGCAACGTCATAGCGATTCTGCTTTAAAACTTGCACAGAAGTTAGAAGAGAACCCAAATGTAGAGTGGGTTAATTATCCTGGTTTAAAAACTAACAAGTACAACTCACTTGCACAAAAGTATATGCCAAAAGGTGGGTCTTCACTTCTAAGCTTTGGAATAAAAGGCGGTAAGCAAGCTGGTATCAAATTTATAGAAAGTTTAAAAATATTTATTCACGCTACTAATATTGGTGATTCTAGAAGTATAGTTACTTATCCTGCAATTACTACTCACAGGCAACTTTCCTCAGAGCAAATGCAAGCGTGCGGAATTGATGAAAGCTTCATTAGATTGTCAGTCGGATTAGAAGATATAAATGATATCATCAGTGATGTTGAGCAGGCGTTAAAAGCGGTTTAGTCTATTAAAATACCTTCAAAATACATTGTCATAAATGGGGATTTAATGACAATTTTTGTATGCTAATTTTAAAAATACTCATATAAATAGGAGGTAATTATGCCTGAATTTGTTCATAAACAACTAATGCTAGGGGAAAAATTTCCTGAGATAACGGTTTATACAACACAAGGAAAAATGGATCTACCGGAATATTTTAATGGATCTTATTTTGTGCTTTTTTCTCATCCGGCTGACTTTACGCCAGTCTGTACAACCGAATTTATTGCTTTTCAGCAAAGAATAAAAGAATTTGAACAGCTGAATTGTAAACTGGTTGGTTTGTCTGTCGACCAAGTTTTTTCCCACATAAAATGGCTCGAGTGGATAAATGAAAATGTTGGAGTTGATATAACTTTTCCTGTTATCGCTGCAACTGAAACGTTAGCAAATCAACTTGGAATAATACATCCAGGCAAGGGATTGAGCACAATTAGAGCCACTTTTATCTGTGACACAGAAGGAATAGTTAGAGTAATTTTATATTATCCTCCTGAATTAGGAAGAAATATTGACGAGATTCTTAGAGCCGTTAAAGCTATTCAAGTAGCAGATGAAAATGAAGTTGCAATGCCGGCTGATTGGCCAAATAATGAGTTAATAAAAGATAAAGTTATTGTGCCGCCACCTAAAAACGTTAAATCTTCTAAAGAAACAGTAGAAGGCACAGAAGGTTATGACTGGTGGTTCAAGTATAAAAACCTTCACTAAAAAATAAGAATATTTAAAAAAAGTGTTCTATTAGGGACACTTTTTTTATTTTAAAATTTATTTCATTTTTTATAAAAATGGCAAAAAAAATATCGTTTTGGTTTATAATAATTGAAACTAAGATAAGGGTCAGATGTGTTAGAAGTTCAAAAGTTGTATCCTCAGTATAAAGCTATTCAAGATCGCAGGCAGCAAAGCGTTCCTGTAGAGTCTGAAAGAAGATCTGGTGTTGAAAGACGAAGTGCAGATAGAGTTCAGCTTGATACAAATTTGACCAGAGATATATTTGAAATCAAAAGCAAAGTTTCTCAGCTTCAAAAACCTGAATCTAACAATGTTTCTAAAGTTGCTTTTACTCAAAACTCTGAGAAAGCATCCATTAATTCTTTAAAAAGTGACACTTTTGTTAAAACAACAAAGACTGATGCCACAAATACTGAAAGAAATAAACCTTCTTCAAAACCGACATCTCCAGCGTTGGCAGTCGGAGTTTTAGCTAGTGTGATGGCAGGTGTAGTCGCTTCTACCTTTATGGGGCCGGCAGGAGTGTGTGTTGCGGCAGGTTTAGGCGTCTATTTTGGCGGAAAGTTAATAAAGCAAGTAATTGAAACTCATATGAAAGACAAATAGTCTTTTTATAAGTTTTGAGTTCCAGAAAAAAGTAGTTTAATACTCGTAGTGTTCGCGTTTATTTAAATATTCTCGAACGTAATTGAGTGATGCTTGAACAATCCTTGTAATTCTTGAAGAAGAAAGACCAACTTGTTCTGCAATTTCTTTAACTTGCATATTTCTATAAAATCTATACTCAACAATAGTTCTGTCTTTTTGAGGAAGAGTTGCGATTGCTTCTCTTATAACTTTTCCAAGCTCAGAAAGTTCTGCTTTTTCATCCGGTAATGCAGAAGTATCTTTAATAAAGTCGAACGGGGAATCGTTATCAGATGAAGCACTTGCGATACTATCAATTGAAAGAATAGTTTCATAGATTGCTTCTCTTACTTTTGTAGGTGAAATAGCAGTAGAGCCGTCAGCTGATTCTTCTGTTGATTCTTCAGACTTAGCGTGTTTCAAAGAGTACCATTTGTATCTGTTTCTGAGCTCGTTACGGATAGCCCATCTTACAGCGGTTGCAATGTAGGCGTTATTATATCTTTCAAGTTGCTTTTCTGTTTTTCCTTGGATTAATGCTTGAATAGCGATAATACCAATACTGACCAGCTCTTCATACTCGACCATATGCGAAGGTATTCTTCGCTGCTCGATTTTAGCAACTTTCTCGATAATTTCTATGTAATCTTTTATTTTTGAGTGCACTTTTGTAACCACTACATCGACTTATCTATTTACTACTATTAATATTAACCCCTTTTTGCGGATTTCGCAAATTATATACAAAAAGTAAGATTTCCGCTACTGCTTTGTACAGGTCTGGAGGTATGTACGAATTTAATTCTACCATACGAAATAGAGCTCTTGCAACAGGGGGGTTTTCTATTACCGGAATAGCGTGCTCTTTGGCAACTTCTATAATCTTTTTTGCAAAAAGTTCTGTACCTTTTGCGATAAGTTTTGGAGCTTCCATTTTATTTTGATCATACTTCAATGCACAAGCAACGTGCGTGGGGTTTGTTACGATAAAGTCTGCAGTTGGAACTGCATCCATCATACTTTTTTGAAGCATTTGTTGCCTTTTTTGTCTTAAGGCTGCTTTTACGTGAGGATCACCTTCTGAGTTTTTGTATTCGTCTTTTATTTCTTTAAAAGACATTTTTTGATCCTGCATAAACTTCCATCTTGTCATTCCATAGTCAGCCGCTGCAATTATCAAGAATGCAAGACCGGCTTTCATAACGAAGTCGACTATTAGTTGACCGAACCTGAACATAATCGCAAAATTGTTATCCACTGCAGCAAGCCCCAAAATTGCAGGAAGATGCGCCTTGTAAACCATCCAGCCTATCCAGCCTAAGATTACAACTTTGACTATGTTTTTTACAAGCTCAAATAGGGTTTTTACTGACATAAGATTTTTGAAATACTTTGTAGGATTAAGTTTGTCGAGTTTAGGTGATAATGGGGTAGTAGTAACT
>JAEZOG010000273.1 GCA_023414155.1 Cyanobacteria bacterium OH_CFB_184
CAATAATCCAAATCGAATACAAACATTTAATTTGTATTAATAATATCTTAAATTTTCGTTATACACTGGCAAAATTTAATATTTACCATATTTATTCAGTCTGAGATAGTTGAAAAGGAAAAAGAATGCGTACACACAGCCTAAACATTATGCCTGCGCAAGCAAAAGCGGCAAGTTTTAAAGGAACATTTGTTGTTAATGATAAAAGAGTGATAAAAGGTTCAGAAGAATACAAACCTTATTTTGCAGAAAAATTTGATAAAGTTATCGGAACTTACGATACCAAAGTCAATGAAGATAAAGTTGTTATGAAGTCATTATCTCAAAACGACACACTAGTCTTTCTTCAATTAAAGCAACTCGGCGTCAAGTTCTCGTCAATGATTAATCAATAATCAGTCAAAATATTCTATTACACAAAAAGTCCTGACAAACTACTCAGGACTTTTTAAATGATATATAGAGTGGCGTATTGAGACAGATCCACATAGGTGTTATTGTATGTTCTTAATAATGTGAGAGGACTTTTGAATTAAGAAAGTCTGAAATTGATGTAATAGTCTTGTTAAAAATTTCATCTTTATTTAGGTCTATTATGATCTTAATTATGCTGTTCATTCTAATCAATTCATCGTCGGATACATCAGTCTCAAAATCGTTTTTATCATCCAGAGTCAGCAATCCTTTTATATTGCAGTCATATATTTCTTTTTTTAACTTACCAAATAAGCCATTGTTAACGTCAATTATTGTGTCTATCATGTTGTGTTTTTGAAGGTATGGGATTGCGTGCACAAGTTTTTCGTTATAATTATGTATTCTCTTATTTAGTTGTTGTATTGCTGTTATTTTTAAGTAGAAATCATTAGGTGAATATATAAAACAATCTGGAATAGAGCCCAAAGACCCTTTAAAGAGTTGTTCAAATGCTAATTTGTATTCTATAGTACTTTTTGCTTCTTCTATTGCATAAGCTTCAGTAAGCCATCTTTTGCTGTTTTGTAAATCTATAAACCACATTGCCCACCAAGTAATCAAACCTGCAATAATTCCAGCAATAAGTTGCATGAAATCATATTCTTTTATCCAGTATTTTACGCGATCGAAATTTATTATTCCAAGCATAATAATAGTAAATATTGCTATGATTATTGTGTCTGTTTTCCAGTTTGCGCTTTTTAATATCTCTAGAAATTTTCTAAATTTGTTTCTCACTTTTACAATTTCCCAATTAGTGGCTTTTTTAGTGTATAGCATAAAAAAGAAGATTTCAGCAAATATGCTAAAATAATTAACAATATTGCAGTATTGATTCAAAAATAGATGTGCAATTAAGTAACATAATCTTGGCTTTTAATCTATTTGTGTTAAGATGTGTTAATTATGGTTAAATAATTTGGCAATTATATTCTTTAGGAATATTTATATTGTATATGATTAAAATTAAGGATTTATAAATGGACGTTAATAATACAACTACTAATAATACTGCTGCTCCTAATAATAAAAGTAATTTATTAGGCAAAAAGATAATTTCTAAAAATGTACAAACAGCCAGTAGAGTCGGTGCTGCAGTCGGTGTAGCCGCTGGTGCTGTTACTCAAGGACTTACTTATAATATATATTTAGGTGCAAATCCAGGGGAAAAAGATTCTTTCGTCAAGAACGCTTTAAGCTCTTTTTCTGATGAATTGACATCGGATACTGCATTAAAAAGTTTTAAAGAAACTGCTGAAGAACAGTTCGAATATTTAGCAAAAAGGTTTGCGGATGAAAAATCAAAATTTGTTAAAAATGTTCCTAAACAGATAATATCAATTGCCGTTCCTTTTGCATTAGTTGGAGGTGGTATCGGACTGATTATTGACCTCGTACAAAAACAAAAGGCAAAGCAAACTAAACAATAATAGATTGTTTTAATATGATTTTATAATATTAAAAAGACTTTTGAATATATTCAAAAGTCTTTTTAGTGGCGCGCCTGGAGAGATTCGAACTCCCGACCTTTTGGTTCGTAGCCAAACACTCTATCCAACTGAGCTACAGGCGCTTAATGTTTTGTTTTTACTTTGTATAAAGTAAGACGGTCTACAGTACATTACTGTGTAGCAAGTACATATATATAATAACCGATAAATTTTCTTAAGCAAGACTTAGTTCTCTTTTAAGTTACGATTTTTTTCATATATAAACTTGCACAGAAAGACTACACCTAAGAAATACCCGTTAACAAAAATCGGCATAGTATAAATAAACCAAGGCCAATGAGTTACTGGTATCAATATAGCCGCTGATGCCAGCCAAAGTGAAGGAAATGCTATAAATATTTTATATCTTTTTATAAGACCAAAAATTAACAAACTCAGTAAAATAACCAACACCAAGCTTTTGTTGTATAAAACTTTAAACAGCGAGGTCGGTTCTTCAAAATCTGAAGTGTTAAAATGCCCATAATCCAGTAAGTTTAATGTCTTGGTATAAAGATCATTATTAAGCGTGCTTGCTCTTGAGTATAAAAAATCCACCGATGATTTAGATAACTTTTTATAGTAGTCCATTTCCTTTTGCAAATCGTCGAATACAAATATATTGATTTTCAACCCGGGATATATTGAAACCCGATAGTAAACGTCGGTAAAGCTTTTTAGATTATTTTTTAGGTAATACGGATAGTTTAAAACGAGTATTTTAATTGTCGTCAAATTCACTTTAGCAAAGTCTTTTCGGCTTTTTATAGGTTTTATTGACGGCAAATCTTCCCAGTTATCATAGTGCATTTTTTCTGTATCAAATGAAAGTGAAAGATTATGATTGTCTAACGTAGGATTGTTTGAATAGAGTTTATCTTTGTAATAAAGATGAACTATTTGTCCTATTTGATGCTGGTGATATTCATATTGCACACCTTTACTCTGTATCGAGAGTATTCCAAATGATAAAAATGTAAATACAATTGAGAAATATACAAGTTGTTTCTTGTTAAAAACTTTTAAAAACACAATTATTAGCGGGATTATAAATAAGAAAGTAAGGTTTTCTGATCTTAAGGTCGCTGCTATAGCTCCAGTTAAAGCAATTAAAAATACTTCTGAAGTTTTGGCTTTTTCTTTTGTAGTATACATATATATCAATGTTACAGATAGGTATAAACACAGGTAAGTGTATAGATTTAACCTGTCAGGATATAAATTGTATGAAATTATAAACGGAAACAAAAAAGGCAAATATAATATGTAGTTAAATTTTGAAGGGAATAACTTGCTGATTTTTGTGATGGAATAAGCTACAATCACTGATATAAGAAGTACTTGAACAAAGGCAACGCCTGCTACGTGGTTAAATATATTTATGCAGCACATCCAAAAAAACGATAAAAGCCAATGATACCAATAAAAAAAGCTACCTGACTCTACAACGTCTTGATATATATAAAACATTTCTGCACCACGGTAGACCCCGGGCCATAATAAGATTAAAAAGAAGCACTGTATTGTAAAATAAAAGCTAAAATGTTTTAAAAAGAGTATTATATCTTGATTGTTTTCTTTAACTTTTTTGTAAAAATAAGGGATGCTTTGCCAAAACACCACTAACGATATCAACACAACAACTTCAGAAAAGTAAAATTTAACAGTATGGCTAATTTCTGTCGTTACAAAAGCTAGTATAAAATGTATTATCGCTAAACTTATAAATATTATATTTATTTTATTTGTTGAAAATAGTTCTTTCATAAATCTCAAAATGGGTAATTGACAGATAAACATTGAGTGTATAGACTTATATATCATAAAAATCAACTACTGGCATAGTTTTCATTCTTCTTCACAATAAAAGTATAAAAAAATAGCTGCATTTGCAGCTAATACTTAATAATCTTGGGAGGAGATTTGGGGATTTGTTACATCTATAATAATTCACCTGAATAAAAAAGTTTACTATTTTAATTAAAATATTAATAAAAATTTACAAATTATTGATATTGTATTATCTTTTGATTATTTTAAGTAGATTTTTTTATTTGTTTTAAATAGAATAAGACTTGAGGTTATTATGATAGACATTTTTATAAATACATTAATTTTGATTTTTCTTTATATAATTGCATTTGCCGTATGTTTTGCAGTTGTTGTTTTTATGAGTTCGAAAAAAAGAAAGCTTGAACTTAAACAAAAGTACATGACAAATGCATATAACAATAATTTAGTTGTTGTTATATACGCGCAAAATAATGAAAAAACTGTAGTACCGCTTCTTGAGCAGTTAAATAAGCAGACTTACCCCAAGTCAAACTATCAGGTTCACATTATTTTAGATAATTGTACCGATAATTCTGCAAACATGCTCGAATTCGTTGGTGGTGCTAAGATATGGAGGCTTTCTGAAGGAGCTCCTATCGGAAAAGATGAGGCTATTTCTTGGCTTTTAGAAAGATTAATCTCTTTTCAAAACGTTAACGCGTTTGTGTTTCTAAATGCTAATAGAATAATCGACTCAGGCTTTTTGTCTGCTGTTAATACATCTCTTTTTGCGAATGATGTTGTAGTCGGTTCTACAAATGTTGTTTCTGAAACTGACAGCTTTAAATTTAAAATGTTAGATGTAATAAATAAATATAGAAATGACATCATAAAAACAGGTAGATCTGTTTTAGGTCTAGTTACAAGAGTCGATTCTGACGTGCTTGCGGTTAAACAGGAAGTTCTTGAGAAAATCAGATGTGTTGACTTTAAAGACACAAACAGCGAACTTAAATATACTATATTACTTGCAAGAAATAATTATATCTCTACGTATTCCCCATTTGTCAAAACTTGGGCTGATGTGAATGATTTTAATTTTAAAAAGCCTAATGTAGCCTATAAATTATCATTATTTAAACACTGTTTGCCATTGATCTTTTCTTCAAATTGGAAGTTTTCTGAATTTATTATCTCTATGCTTTCACCCAATATATTATTGATAATGTTGTTATATATATTTATAGCGCTATTCTCTTTTAATTATTTCTTCTTATTTGAGCCATATTTTGTAATAGCAATCGGTGCATTAATGTTAGGTTCATTTATCGCTTCTGCATTCCTTTTTGATGCAGGAATCGCATCTTTAAAATACTTAGTCGCATTCCCTTTCTATTCTATATATGACAGATATTTAAGAAAAACTTTTTTAAGACATATATTCAAATTTGGTGATTCTTCTATAGATAACGAAGTAAATATTGAAAAAGCAATTATTGATGTAGAAGTTACTGATGGGAAGAACAACTTGCCTTGTAAACTAGAATTGATTTCTGAAGATGGTTTGGTAAAAGTAGTTTTTAAATTCAAAAAGAAAAAATACGTAACCGATTCACATATAAGAATGTGTGATGCAATCAGAAATATCTCAGAAAAACTGTATGATCACGGCTTTAGAATAAAAATTTGTCAAACCTGTGCTTATTTTTCAGCAAAAATTGACGGCACAACAAATATGCTTAAAGGTTATTGCAACAAACAAGTTGTTTCAGATGAACTATCACAACCGGAAGAACGATTGTTGTGGAACTCATGTCC
>JAEZOG010000118.1 GCA_023414155.1 Cyanobacteria bacterium OH_CFB_184
GGGTTACCACCACCCATTTTTCCATGTACGTGCTCATTTATACCTAAATATAAACCATCTATTTTAAAGTTTATACAAGTTTCAAGTAGTTTATCAAACACATTTGTATAGTTAAATTGAAGAAAATTCGCTGTCATGTGGTAATTTGAACCGTGGAGGGTAATTGGTACAATTGCCTCTTGATTTGCAGTTAATACGTATTTATAAAATTCGCGTATGGATGAAGTAAATTCATTAAAATTAGCGTTTCCATCTACTTCCTCCCAATTAATATTGTTACATTCGGCAATCAGATATTTTTCAAAAGAGACCACAAAATCATCTAGACATTCAGCAAAATCTTCGGGTTTATCAAAAAGTTTACTTCTTTCTCCCAGGCCCATTTCAAAATCTTTCCAATATTGGTCTTCTTTACTTAAGATGTCTTCTTTAAAACGTTTGATTACATCATTATCACTTGATTTTATTTCAGTGTATTTTTTGTAGAAATCACTATATTTTGTTTTAAGTCCCACTCTTAAATCAAAGCCATTACCTATAATAAATGTAACATTTCCCATCTTGGTTTTTATTCCCTCTATTTTTTTGATATATGCTATTTTAGCATGAATTGGAAAATGATTGCCTGTTGTTTTTATTTGGAATAACTATAAAAATGAACCCGATTGCCTTACATAAAGTTTTTGTCCAGAGATTTTTTCAAAGAATATATAAGGTAAGACCTTTTCTGAAATCTGTGCAAATTGCTCACATACAACATAATATTTGTCCCATTCCCCATATTGTATCCTCCTCCATAAATTTGGATAATACCTAACAATTATAGAAAATGTGTATAGTATCATTACTGCATATATTTCCCAGTCATCACCCAAGCCTTTTAAAGGAATAATAATTGAATTTTCACAGAATGTACTTTTATGAATATTCAAATAGTGATACCAATGTTCTCCTTTGCTCTGACCTGCCTGGTTAACAAATACCTTATAAGCAAGATACTTATCTTTATCAATAAATTCTTTATGCTGTTCAAGTGGTCCTAGTATTAACTTAACCATTTCTATATTACAACAACCTGAATAATCATATAAATTGATGTAAGTACCTTTAGTATTAGATTTATATCCGCCGTTATTTTTAAATAAACTGTTTCCGCTTTGGTTTGATATTAAATCGTAAACTGGAAGCAAAAAACCAGGTTTATAATCTGAGTCTATAATTCTCATTAGTGCAGATATTTCAGGAATACGATTTAATAATGCATTAAGTGTATAGCAATAATCATTTATCTCGTTTTTTACTTTTTTTGTAGGGAATACATCAGTATCTAAACCTCTAACCTCAAGCCAAGCTGGGAATAAACCTTTTCCCTTTCCTAATATCCCTGTGCACAGAGCATCTAAGCTATAATTGTCTGTTGGCAAAATTGTATATAAACCATGCCCATTTTTGGTGATACTTTCAACGGTTTTTAAATTTATATATTCTTTTGACGTTACAAGAATTTCTGCTTCAATAAAAGCTAAAGTTCCATAGTACAAGCTCAATAATCTTTGAGTTAAATTTTGTGTTGGAGCTGCTTCAAAGTAATCACAGGCATTTTGCATTAAAAAAGAAATCCCATTAGCTTTTTCTTCGATGGTATTTATACTTTCATCTGGAAAACGCTCTGTAATAATCTTTTTGGAAACTTCAACACTCCTAAGCATTTTTAACATCATCCACATTTGCTCTGAGGGAGTTTCGGCTGTAAGAACCATATTATCAAAAAGTTTGTTATTGGGACATTTCACCGAATCGTCATTAGCTGGGCTTTGTGCTTCATGATTCCAATCTTTTATTATTTCTAAAATTTCATTCAAAAGCATAATAGGTTTTTTAAATTCTTTAGAAAAGAAATTATTGGGGTCAAAATCAAGTCCATTAATTAAACAGGCATCCGCTTCAGATTCAATTCTTTTATATACATCTTTAGCAGTCGATTGAGAATATAGAAGAGCGACTTTTTTAATTACGGAACTTTTTTGAAGTTTAATGAGTAAGTATTCTCCATTTTCTTCTCGTTTTTCAATTTCACTATACCAGCCATGATTTTCTAATAAAAATAATGCTTGTCTTTTAAAACTTTCTTCAAGAAGATTCATTCTTAAGCTTTTACCAGTATCTATCATTTAATAACCTTACGATTTTTATATAAATAAATTATACTAGAGATTATGATGTATCTTAATATCTTAAAAATATATTTTACAAATAAAATAAATATTTAGAAAAAATTATTAGGTTTTAATCTGAAAAATATTTATAAACTAAAAATTGCTAAGCCAGTTCTAGGGTTACTCAATAGCTATGATATATGTCTTCATTAAAAGCCAGAAATATTAAATAACTTTTGCAAACTTAAATCTTCGGATTGAGTACCATTTAATATTTGCTCTATTAATTGAGGCGTCAAAAGTTTCAGACCTAATATATTTCTTATATATTTTGAATCTTTTAAACCTTCTTCTGTTTGAAGATCTTGTATTGTTTTACCTTCTAACAGCAATTTATGATAATAATGGCTTTTCACAATTGCATTTACTAAATAAGGATTTGGACATGGGGCATCGTTATAATTGGTATTTATAATTAAAATGTTTCCACTATTTGATGGCTGCGAAAGTTTTTTATTTTTAGAAACTACTAGCGGAATAATTTCTTTTTCATTTGGCTGGCATGATAAAACTTCATTATTAGTAATTTTTTCTAAAGTTTTTACTAATGCTTTTTTACACAGAGTTAATTCAACAGAGTTTTTTGAAATAACCACTTTGCATAGAATTGAACGAATTAGTTTTGGATCATAAAAATCTTCAATACTTTGAGCTGTTTTTAAAAGTTCCTTTTGTTTATTAACATCAAAGTTGCCTATTATTTTTTGAATCTGTTTTTTGTCGAGCAGTATTTCCTTTATATTCTCAACAATAAATTTTTCTATTTCTCCGGCTGGTATCTTTGGTACTGAACCTGCATCTTTTTTATTATATTTATTTATTGCACTACTGACATAATATCTATATCGGCGTTTTCTTGTATTACTATGACTAGGTGTCATTCTGTTACTGTTATCATCGTATATCAGTCCAGCCAGCAAAGAGTTTGAAGATGATTTTGTTCCGCAAAGTTTATCAACTCGATTTTCGTGTAAAATATTTTGGACTCTTTCAAAAATCTCGGTATTAATGATTCCTTCGTGCTCACCTTCATATACTTTATCTTTATGTGTAATCTTTCCAATATAAACTTTATTAGCTAGTAGGCGGTATAGCTGTCCTTTCGAAAAATCCTTGCTGTTTCTTGTTTTAATTTCATTTTTTTCCAAATATTCTTTTAACTTCTTGACGCTTTTACATTCTAAATATTGATTAAAAATATGTTTAACTTTTTCTGCGTCTTTTTCTTTTATAACAAGTTTTTTATCTTGTTTTTGATATCCAAGTGGAGTGCAACCGCCCATCCACATTCCTTTCTTCTTAGAAGCTGCTATTTTGTCTCTAATTCTTTCTCCAGTTACTTCACGTTCAAATTGCGCAAATGATAATAGAATGTTTAGCGTGAGTCTACCCATTGAAGTTGTTGTGTTGAAGTGCTGAGTTATCGAAACAAATGATGCATTGTGTTTATCAAACAATTCAACAATTTTAGAAAAATCCATCAGGGATCTAGTAAGCCTATCAACCTTATAAACTACAACTATATCAACCTCGTTGTTTTCAATATCTTTTAGTAACTCTTTGACTGCAGGACGTTCAAG
>JAEZOG010000165.1 GCA_023414155.1 Cyanobacteria bacterium OH_CFB_184
ATATTCAAATGGTGATAAATTGAGCGTTATGAAAGATGCTGCTAACCAATCAGTATTTAAGTATACAACTTCAGATGGGGTTGTGATAAAAGGAAATGATGTTAATATTGATCCCGCTGTTGCATCACCTGCAAATTTCCAAATTCAGTTAGCGAATTTCATTAACCCGAACGGTTTGATTGCACAAGGTGGAAATACTTATGCCGCTGGAGCAAATACTGGCGATATCTACTTTAGTACTCCAGGTGCAAATGGTTTCGGTGGTCTTTTATCAGGTGCGTTAGAGGCTTCTAACGTTGATATGACAAAGCAATTCTCAGAGATGATTGTTGCACAAAGAGCTATTGAGGCTAACAGTAGAGTATTTGATACTCAAAACCAAGTCCTAAGAACTTTAGTTAACTTAGGCGGTTAATAAATTAGAATTTAATTAGTTGATTCTCTTAAATAGCGGTTTAGGAAACTGAACCGCTTTTTTATTGTAAAATTATTTTATGATTACAAGTGCTTATATCCATATTCCTTTTTGCCTTCGAAAATGCCATTATTGTTCATTTGTTTCTTTTGACAAGCTGGACTTGAAGACTAAATATCTAAACTCACTTTTGGAAGAGATAAAAACTAATTATATAAATGAAGAACTTTCGACTTTGTATTTAGGTGGTGGGACTCCTTCTTTGCTTTGTGTTTCTGAAATAGATAAAGTCGTAAAATCATTCAATCTTTCTCCATCAGCTGAAGTTACAATGGAGTTAAATCCAGAGACTGTTAATTTAGAATATTTAGAAGGGATTAAAAGTATTGGAATAAATAGATTGAGCTTTGGTGTTCAGGTTTTTGATGATGAGATTTTAGCATCGATTGGCAGGGGGCATTGTATAGTAGATGTTGAGCAGGCTATTTTAAATGCTAAAAAAGCAGGATTTGAAAATATTAGCATAGACCTTATCTATGGATTGCCAAATCAGAGCATAGAGTCTTTTGTCCAATCATTAGAAAAGGCTATTATGCTTGAAATTCAGCATCTTTCTTTTTATGGATTAAAGATTGAAGAGGGTTGTTTCTTTTATGATAATCAACCGAAAAAGTTGCCAGATATAGATGATCAAGCTCAAATGTACCTTAAAGCAATTGAATTTTTATCTGACAAAGGTTTTGAACATTATGAAATCAGTAATTTTTCAAAAATAGGATTTGAATCAAAACATAATTTAAGATACTGGTCGAATGAAGAATATTATGGTTTTGGCGTTGCAGCTAGCGGGTATGAAAGTGGTGTTCGTTATCAAAATGAAGATAGCATAGAAAAATATATCCAAAATCCATTAGCGAAAAAGAATAATGACAAAGTTAGTAACAGTGAAAAGTTAGAAGAAGAAATCTTCCTTGGATTTAGGTGCCTCAACGGAATAGATGTTCAAAAAATAAATCAGAAATTCTCAATAGAATTTGACAATATATACAAAAAAATATTAGACAAATATCTTCAATCAGGCCATATATTAAAGACCGATAAGGGCTACAAACTATCGATTGAAGGCGTTCTTCTAAGCACTGATATTTTGTCAGAATTTATTGATTAATCTTCTTTTTTTGTTCCAGTTTCCATTCCCGCAATCAGGTATGTAGCAGGAAGAACTTTTGATATTAAAGAAGAAATCTGAGGATTTTTAAATATGAAAGTAGACGTAAAGCACAAATCATCAAGATGTGCGCTGAAATCTGATGTTTTTACTTCTCGTTCTTTTTTATCGTGGAATAATTTTTTATTTACGTTATTTATGATTTTGTTGCCGATATTTAATCCGGCAGTTAAGCTTGCAATTGTTAGTGCAATTCTTGGAGTTTCTTTTAAGAATTGGTTGGCTGTTTTTGCAACTTTTCCTGCGCTTTTAAGTTGCGGCATGTTTATTATTTCAGGTTTAACTATTTTTGTTGCAAGAGCTAGAGTTGTAACTGGCGCAAGTAAGTTACCGAAGAATTGAATGTTTGCTTCTTTTAATTTTGCTTTATGGTTTTTCTTTTTATCTGTTAAAAGACCACCGGTTAAGCCTCCAATAATCGAAGCAGCGCCCATTTTTACAACATCGATTTCACCAAATTTAAGATCGCTGATTTTTAGTTTTGCATCACCTTTTTTTAGCTTGTGCAGCATTGTTGCAAGGGTAATGGCTATACCTGCAGAGCTTCCAACAAGAGTTGCAGCTTTTACTTTAGCTTGTCTTTTGTTTTCTTGTTTGATTTTTTCTCTTTTATAATCGCTTTTGCAGAGAAGAGATGGAGCCAGGTTTGAAGTTTTGACCATTTGATGCGACCTTTATCTGTCTTCAACGTATCTATTTAATAATTAAAAATGATAAAAATTGCTAGTTATTTTGGGATTGTAAACAAATAGAAACATGGATATGAAAAATACTATTTAAAAAGAACTTGTGTTGTACTAATATTGAATTAATAATGAGGAAAAAAACTTAAATGATAGACACACATGCACATATAGATTTTGAATGTTATGAAAATAACATAGATGAAATATTAAACAATGCAAAAAATAACGGAATAGAAAAAATAATCATCCCTGGAGTTAGGCCTAAAGAGTACAAGAAAATTATCAACCTTATCGAAAAATATGATTTTTTATATGGTGCAGTTGGAGTTCACCCTTCTGAAACAGGTGAGTACAATGAAGAAGTTCGCTCTCAAATCTTAGAGTTGGCTAAACACCCTAAAATTGTTGCAGTGGGAGAAATTGGACTTGACTATTATTGGGATAAGACGACTATCGATGCTCAAAAGAAAATGTTTATCGAGCAAATAAATATTGCTAAAGAAGTAGGAAAACCTATCTTGGTTCACGATAGAGACGCGCACGAAGATACTTTAACTATATTGAAAGAAACTCAAGCGGGAGATGTTGGAGTTGTAATGCATTGTTTTTCTGGAAGTGTAGAGTTTGCACAGCAGTGTGTTAAAGAGGGTTATTATATTGCTTTAGGCGGGGTTGTTACATTTAAAAATGCTAAAAAGCCAAAAGAAGTTGCTCAAAAAATTCCTTTAGAAAAGCTTCTACTTGAAACAGATTCACCCTATTTAACCCCCACTCCGTATAGAGGTCAGGAAAACGAACCTGCATATGTAAAATACGTCGCTCAAGAAATAGCTGATTTAAAAGGTATTTCTGTTCAAGAGGTCGATATGCAAACTACTAAAAATGCAGATGAACTTTTTAAGTTTGATAGGATTGAAAATGCCTAAAAAAGAAAGACTCGATAAAATTCTTTTTGAGAATGCCTATTTTGATACTAAAAGTAAAGCTCAGGCTGCTGTTATGGCCGGTGATGTAAAAGTTAACGGAGAAAAAATCACAAAAGCAGGGTATCAGCTTGAATTAAAAGAAGATACTGTGATTGAGATTAAATCAATGCCGTTTGTATCAAGAGGCGGATTCAAGCTTGATAAAGCAGTAAAAGAATTTAAAGTAGATTTAAAAGACAAAATATGTCTTGATGCAGGGGCATCTACCGGCGGTTTTACTGATTGTATGATTCAAAACGGAGCTAAAAAAGTCTACGCAGTCGATGTAGGATATGGGCAATTAGCCTGGAAACTCAGAAACGACGAGCGAGTCAAAGTAATCGAGAGAGTAAATATCAGAAGTTGTGAGTTATCAGAAGTATATTCTCAAGAAGATGAGCTTGCCACATTCGCCGCTATGGACTTATCTTTTATTTCTATAACAAAGGTGTTGGAAAATGTTGTCAAATTAATGGCAAAAGAAAATATTGAAATAATTTCTCTTATAAAACCTCAGTTCGAAGCAGGCAAAGAACAAGTGGGCAAAAACGGCGTTGTAAGAGATAGAGATGTTCATCTCAATATCATCAATAACATAATCGAGTATTCTTTATCTATTGGTTTGTATGTAAAAAATCTTTCCTATTCTCCAATTAAAGGCCCTGCAGGAAATATTGAATATTTGATTTATCTTTCTGATAAACAAGAAAATAATCTTGAGATAAATCCTGAAAAAATAGTTGAACAAGCTTTTAGCAATTTATAAACAAAAAAAAACGAGATTTAAATCTCGTTTTTTATTATTTTATTTGTCTTAGCTGAAGAATTTAGGCAGTACCCATATTCCAGCTATTTAAGTATAAATTTTGTTCTTCAGTAAGTTCATCGATTTCAATGCCCATTGATTTTAATTTCAATTTAGCGATTTCAACGTCAGTTGATTGAGGAAGCGTATAAACTTTATTTTCAAGATTGCTTCTGTTTTTGATGATGAACTCAGCACCTAATGCTTGGTTTGCAAAACTCATATCCATAACTGATGCAGGGTGACCCTCTGCTGCAACAAGGTTTACAAGTCTTCCTTCAGCAAGAACATATACTGATTTACCGTTGTTTAATTTGTATTCGTCAAGGAATGGTCTGATTCTTATGATTTCGTTTGCGTGTTCTTTTAATCCGTTTACGTTGATTTCGATATCGAAGTGACCAGCGTTACAAACCATAGCGCCATCTTTCATTTCTAATAAGTGATGAGTATCAACAACGTTGATGTCACCTGTGATAGAAAGGAATACATCACCAACTTTAGCAGCTTCAGCCATAGGAAGCACCCTGTAGCCTTCCATAGCAGCTTCTAAAGCTTTTAATGGATCAACTTCAGTTACAACAACATTAGCGCCAAGTCCTCTAGCTCTCATAGCGCAACCTTTTCCGCACCATCCATAACCGCAAACAACAAATGTTTTGCCTGCAAGTAAGATGTTACTTGCTCTGATGATACCGTCGATAGCACTTTGACCTGTTCCGTATCTATTATCGTATAAGTATTTTGTTAAACTGCTGTTAACTGCAAGGGCAGGGAATTGAAGACTTCCGTCTTTTTCCATAGCGTTTAATCTTATAATTCCTGTTGTTGTTTCTTCGCAAGATCCAACAATTTCAGGAAGTAAATCTCTTCTTCTTGAGTGAACTGTTGCTACGATGTCACAACCATCATCGATTATGAAATTAGGTTTGTGATCAAGGATCGCTTCTACGTGTTTGATGTATGTTTCTTTGTCTTCACCAGCGTATCCAAATACTGGAATATCCCAATATTTTACTAGTGCTGCAGCGACGTCATCTTGTGTTGAA
>JAEZOG010000139.1 GCA_023414155.1 Cyanobacteria bacterium OH_CFB_184
TCGATAAACTTGCTTGATAAAGATATTGACATAGAATACATTGAATTCGCTGATTTGAACTCATTAGAAAAAGTGGATATAATAAACAAACCAACTTTAGTGGCAATAGCCGCAAAAATAGATAATGTAAGACTTATTGATAATCTCATAATAAGGTGAAAACGTAACCAATGGCACATTACGCACAAAACGACCAATCTCTGATCGCTTTGAATTTAACAAAAAATGTTGTTAAATTCTTTCAGATATTTACGATGTTTTATGCGTTCTTCAACATTATGTATTGGGTATTAACAACTTCTCAGATACCAGGTATAGAATCATACTACTGGTTGTTTCAGCCTATCTGGGACACTGTAGGGCTTTTCTACACATTCCACCAAGATGCAAACTCTCAATTAATAGACTTCACTGGTGTTATAAGTGCTGTTGTTTTGATCATCCTTTCAAACAGCATAAAAGGATTGTACGAATTTCTAAACAACTTTGAATTAAACTACAAAGTTACAATCGCGAATAAAGCGAAAAAAACTAAAACTAGCGATAAATCATCAGCTGTCAGCCTCAAAAAATCACCGAAAGAACTAACCAGCTTCATTTTTATGCTGGATGTACAAATAACAAATGTATCAAACTTTATCCAGGAAGAAAAGTTAAGCCCTGAAGCTGTAGATGAGCTGAAAAAGAAATTTCACGAAGCTCTTTTAAATAACCTGAATCAAAACCAAATAACTCAAAAAGGTTACTTCAAAAAGAAGCTCTATCTTATTTACAAAGATTTTGACTATATAGACAATTTTATTTTTTACACAAGAGAAACATTAAACTCGCTATCTAGAGAATTTTCTAAACCGACTCTCAGGATAGACTTTTTGGTATCATTGGGCAGGTTAAGACCAACCGATGATTTTATGCAAGAAATAAATATTTTAGATACTATAATTTGCTTGAATTTAAAAAACGAATTTGTAACAACAGTAGGTTTTAGAAACCTCTATGAAGATAGAAACAAAAGACAATATAAAAACGTCACAAAAGGCATCTATAATCTATCCAAGAACCTTAATATAAACAACAATCAAGAAATATTTTCGATGAAAGAGAATTTATAATCTAAGCGAACGTATTTAAGTTTTGGTTGTATTGTTGATACTGAAGCTGCTGCATTTGCGCCATTGCTTGCTCTTGAGCTTCTTGTTGTTCTTGTTTTTTGTCAGCAATAGATTTTCCAAAAAGTGCATTTCCAATTTTATTAGAAATAGATCCACCGATCATACCGCCGACAATACCGCACAAGCCGCCAACTAATGCACCTACAGCTGTTCCAGCTACTGGAATAACAGAACCAATAGCAGCACCTGCCGCAGCGCCTGCAGAGAATCCTGCAACGCTAATTGTAGATCTGCCTACCTGCTTCATTCCATCGCCGTTTTTAAAAGCTTTTACTATTTCAGGTATTTCGAAAAGTACACTTAAAGCTATACCTAAAGAACCACCTTTGCCTTTTAATGATTTTAAAAATCCTTTACCAGCTTTTGCACTACCTGCTACTGCATCATCAGCAGAAGTTTTTACGACGTCACCAAGTTTTTGCATCGCTTTAGCAGTGATATCATCAGCAGAATTAACAACCGCCTTATCACCTCGAATAGCACTTGTTATCTTTTTAATGATACCTTTAGACTCTTTTACCTGAGTGATATTGCTATCTTTTAATAACTTAGCAATGTCGTCTTCTTTTATATTTTTAGGATCACTAAACAAATCTACTAATTTAGTATAAAATTCTTTATTCGTTTTTCCGCTTTTTCTAATGGCTTTTAATGTGCCTTTATCAAAGACATCACTAGCCAGCGACATCGACTTATCCAGTTTTAATACTTCAGCATCAGTCGCTTTAATAAAGTTTGAAATTCTTCCTCTGGTGTTATTTGCACCTTGAGCTGAATTTTTCCATAATTCTTTAGCATTTTTCCCTGTTGAACCAGCAAGAACTTTTCCGAAGTTATCTTCTTGAGCTAACGCTAAATTTAAAAAGCTATAAATTGTACCCATAACTACCCCAATACAAAAGTATTTTATTCTAACCTTACTTACCTAATATAAAAAAAACATTTTAAGTAAGTTTATTGACTTGAACAGGATAAATGTAACAAAAAGTTAACACGGGTAAAATTATTTTAATATATAATGTTCTTATGAATATGAAAATTATTAGATTACCGCACAATAAAATACTACCTGAATACAAGACAGCAGGTGCTTCTGGGATGGATTTAGCTGCAGCCATAGATAAAGGCATCGAATTAAAACCATTAGAAAGAGCATTAATCCCAACAGGTATAAAAATTGAACTTTCTACCGGTTTTGAAGCACAAATCAGAGCTCGCTCAGGATTATCAATCAAGCACGGTATCTCACTTATAAACGCTGTTGGCACAATTGATGAAGACTACAGAGGTGAAATCTGCGTAGGGGTTGTTAACCTTTCAAATGAACCATATACAATCAATCCTAATGACAGAATAGCTCAAATGGTTATTTGCAAAGTAGAAAAAGTCGAACTTGAAATAACAGAGATTCTAACAGAAAGTGTTAGATCATCAGGCGGATTTGGTTCTACAGGATATTAAAATTATTTTAACAGGTGAAATCCTGTAATAAATGTTGTTACTAGAAATACAATAGCAATATACATTGTAAGTTTATTTAAACCTGTTTCAGCACTTTTTTGAGAAGAAAATAAGTTTGCAGCACTACCGATAGATGCCAATCCATCGCCTTTTGGAGAATGCAAAAGTACTAATATGATAAGTAATGCAGCTGCGATAATTTGAATAATCCAAACAATTGTTAACATTTTTTCTCCTTAAAGTAATTTTATAATTCAATTCTATCATAAACAAGAATTTTTTTTATAGCATCTTCTTTAGCTATGTTGGATAGTAAAATTCTTTTTATTTTAGATTTTTCACCAAATACAAAACTAACTTTTGATTTTGGAATATCAAAAATTTCTGATAAATATTCTGTAAGCTTTTTATTTGCTTTATTTTCGATAGGAGGGGATGCTATTTTAATTTTCAAGTACTCATCTGTATAACCAATTACAGCGTTTTTTGATGCATTTGGAGCTATTCTGATAGAAATAATTGTTCCTTCAGAAGTGTCTTTTAAAAAATTAAATTCGGTTGAGTTATCCATCATAATTCGTATTTTAATAAATATTTCATATTATATACTCAAACATAGAGATACAAAAGAAAAAATATAGTCAAAACTCAAAAATAATTGTAGAATAGTACTTACAAAGGAAAATAATAACTAATATGACTGACAAAATAATTTTTCGAGATCTTGAAGAAATTCTTCTTGCACAAAATCGCACAACAGAAGATATTGACAATATCTTTAAAGCTTATAAATTCGCCGAAAAACTTCATGAAGGTCAATACAGAATTAGTGAAGAACCATATATCATACACCCGTTTGAAGTTGCAAAAATTCTAGCGGATTTAAAAGTAGATAAAAATACAATTATTGCTGCGCTTTTGCACGACATCCTAGAAGATACAGACACGCAGCCAGAACAAATAGAAGCTGAATTTGGAGCTGACGTTTTAAACCTTGTAACAGGTGTAACAAAACTAGGTAAATACCAGTTCAAATCTAACGAAGAACGTCAGGCTGAAAACTTTAGAAAAATGTTTATTGCAATGGCAAATGATGT
>JAEZOG010000186.1 GCA_023414155.1 Cyanobacteria bacterium OH_CFB_184
ACGTAGTATTTGCTGTGAATAAAATCTTTGATTACTTAGTAGAAAACGGTATTGAGCCTGATTTTGTAGTTGCTTCTGATGCCAGATATATAAAAGATTCTATAAAGTCTGATTCTCATAGTTTTTCAAAAGTTAATTTGATTGTTACTCCAAAAACTGATCCTTTTATGTTGGAGCAGAGTTTTAATTCTAAAATTTTATATTTTTTAGATAATGATACATTTTTTGACAAGTTAAAAACAATTTATCCTCAAGAAATAAAAGGTTATGAAACTGAAGGGGCGTCTGTTTCACAGAGTTATTATGCTGCTCTTGAGATGGGATTTGATAAAATAATTTTCTCAGGTTTAGACCTTGCGATAAAAGGTCAAACTCCTTATGCAACAAGTGAAACTATGCGACTTGTTCAAGACGGAAAAGCTGTTATTTCAAGAGAAGAAAAAGTAATGGTCGAAATTGATTCTTTCAAAGGAGAAAAAATCCATACAAGAGCAGATTACGCCATATTTGTGAAGCAATTGTCTGATGCTTTTGTTAAGGCTGATAATGTAAAAAAATATAATACTACTGATTTTGGCGCATTGATTGCCGGCATGGAGTATGTGCCTTTTGAAAAGTGCGTGGAAAAACTTGCCGTTGAACAAAATGATGTCAATGATGTAATTAAGTCAGTTTATGAGTTAAAGTTCTCTAAATGGTCAAGAATTGTAGAAAAAGAAAAAACAATTCTTGCAGAACAAAAACAAGATATTTTAAAAATAAAAAATGAACTTTCAAAATGGTTAGATGATAATTCTGCTTTTATAAAACAAGTTGGTGAAGCTGAACAAGATTGTTCTCGAAAACTGGTAGAGATAAGAAAACAAGAGCTGGACTTGGTAAAAAAAATATTGTGCAATGACATATTGGCTTCTTATTTACAGGCAGAAATTTTAGAATTTTCAAAATTGAACCGAGATGATGATAATTTAATTGAAGCAAGACATTATTCTAGGACATTTTTCACCATCGCCGTTGCAGAAATAGATAATCTTTTGCCACTTATTGATTTTTCTTTAAATTAGTTCATGAAGTTTAGTAAACAATTCGTAAAAACAGTTCATATGAATTATGATATTGTTGAGTAATTACGTCTGAATTGAGGAGGTTTGACCCTAAATGAACTTTTTAAGGAAATATGCAAAAGTTCTTTGTGCATTTTTTATAACTATTTTTACGCCATCAATAGCAAAAGCTGCAATAGCTTTTCCAACAGTTAGTTTAGGAGTTGGGACTGCAAATACCCCTCAGGAATTTACTCAAGGTGTTCAAATCCTTATTTTGCTTACGATTTTGACACTAGCACCAAGTATTCTTATCATGACTACTGCTTTTATCAGGATCATTATTGTTCTAGCTCTTACAAGACAGGCCATAGGTACTGCAAGTTTGCCGCCAAACCAGGTATTGGCAGGTTTAGCTTTGATTTTGACCTTTTTTGTAATGGCTCCGACTATAAATAAAATCAATGATACTGCAGTTCAGCCTTATTTGAAAAATCAAATTACTCAACAAGTCGCTTTAGAAAAGGCTTCTGTTCCGATTCGTGAGTTTATGATTAAACATACTGAAGAAAAAGAAATCGCAATGTTCTTGAAAATGGCAAAACTTGAAAAGCCCAAAAATTGGATGGAGGTTCCAACTTACATAATACTTCCTTCTTTTGTATTAAGTGAGTTAAAAACAGCTTTTATAATCGGTTTTGTTATCTTCTTGCCGTTTTTAGTTATCGATATTATTGTTGCAAGTATTCTTGTTTCGATGGGTATGATATTCTTGCCGCCGACGACAGTTGCTATGCCGTTTAAGCTCATATTGTTTGTTATCATTGATGGTTGGTATTTGATAACAAAGTCGTTGTTGGAAAGTTTTGTAGGATAAAGGAAATAATTAATGAGTGAAGCTCAATTTTTAACAATATTTCAAAGTGTATTAATTTTAACGCTACAGCTTGCAGCCCCGATTTTGATAGTCAGTGTTGTAGTTGGGCTTATCATAAGTATTTTTCAGTCAGTTACTCAAATTCAAGAAGCTACACTTACGTTTGTTCCAAAAATTATCGCAGGTATAGTAACTCTTATTATCCTTATGCCGTGGATGATGTCTGCTTTTTTAACCACGGTAAACGATTGGTTTGGTCAGATAAATAGCTTGATAGCGAGATAAGTCGAGGAACGGGAATGGAATTGTTGACGCTTTTATCACCTAAAAATATTGTAGGTTTTATAATTGTCGTAACCAGATTAAGCGGTCTTATGGTGACTGCTCCGTTGTTTTCTACTTATCCTATACCACCTCAGGTAAAGGCTTGGCTTGTGGCTTTAATTGCTTTTATTATGTATCCTATGGTTTCTGCAAATGCGTCGTTTGTTGTTCCAGTGAGTATGCCTGAGATGACCCTTTTCTTGGTTAAAGAATTTGCAGTCGGAGCTTTAATTGGCTTCTTGGCGAATTTTATATTTGTCGGAGTTCAAATGACGGGACAGGTTCTGTCTCAGCAGGT
>JAEZOG010000188.1 GCA_023414155.1 Cyanobacteria bacterium OH_CFB_184
TTTAGGTCAAAGTTTCCAAAAGTTCCAGTATTTCCGTCGTTTTGTGATGAACTTCTTAGTTTTGTAAGATCAATATTGTCGATTTTATTTAAATCAAAGTCCTTGGTTTTGTCATTTACCTGAAGTTTGCCATTTTCGAGTTGAACCAGCCTGATACCTTGCTTTGATAGCTCGTCGGCAGACAATGAACCATCTTTGTTGAGGTCTGCTTTTTTCATTGATTCAAACAATTTATCTTTAGTATCAGTGAAGCCCATTAAATCAGCTGGATCCCACTTGCCGTCTCCATTTTCTTTTATGAATTGGTATGTTTTACCATCAATTACAACTTCATAAGGATCGCAAACGTTAGGTTTTTTTGCGTCTTGTGCTTTTGCTACAGCTTCACTTAATTGATCTTTTGAAATCCCGTTTAAAGTATTTACTTCAGAATTAGCTCCGACTGTTCCAAATACTGTGTTGTCGCCGTTGCCAGTTCTGTTTGTTTCGATTAGGCTTTTGATTATGTTGGCACACTCTGCTGAAGACAGTTGAGTAGCCCCTGAACCTTTCATAGAATCAAAGAGAGATGTATATTTTGTTTCTAACTCACTTGCAAGGTCAGCAGTTGTCATAGATGCAAATTTTGCTGTATCAAGTGCTGAAATTCCTTCTGCTCCTGTTTCTGCAGGGCCACCACTACCTGGAATATTTATGACCATTTTTCCATCGGTATTTACGCAAATAGTACTGATATCTAATTCCAGTAAGTTGCCGTATTGAGTCACAAGAGTTCCTATAGACGTTGCTATTCTATCATATACAGAGCTTAAGTTAGCGATTTTACCTGCCATATTTTCAACGTCAGATTGAAGATTTGCAAGAGTTAATTTCTCACCGTTTAAACTTGGAACACTTATATTTGACAGTTTTGATTTTGCAGTGTTTTTATCCATCTTGCCGCTTTTTGCAGACATAAGAATAGCATTAACTTGCGCATTTACTTGGCTTGAAGCGTTTTCAGCGCTACCTTGCATATTGTCAACAGCTTTAGAGAGGGACTCTCTTGAGTCCTCAAATTCAGAAGTTGCACTATCGAGGTCTTTTTTGAGCTTTTCTTGTTTGTTTAATTTTGTTTTATAGTCGTTTTGAGCCGTCATCACTTGTAGTTGCAGCGCAGTTGTTTTATTTTTATCGATTTTAGAGTCCGTTTCAGTCGTCGAAGTAGAAATTGTTCCTACTTTCATAATTGCAGCAGTTATATCAGTACCCAGACCTACGAGTTCATCAATGTTGAACCCTCCGATCGCAGCAGCTCTGATCTGATCAGCTTTATCCTTGTTTGAATTTATAAGTTCAGTTAATTGCGAAGTGGTTAGTGTATACACAGGTGTGTTTACGCTGCTAACATTATTTGCCATAAGAGAACCCTTTCAATACTTATTTTGCCCCTTAGTATATTTTTCGGTATAAGTTTTTATTTCTTTAATATTTAGTAGTCTTTCTACACTAAAGTTTACACTTTTTAATTTTATTTATAATCCATTTTCTGTTTTTTCTTTTATTTTGTTGTAAAATATTGTCTGAATAGGATTTAGGTGTTAATGGAATGAATAAACAAGACATAATCGATAAAATAAATAAACTTAAAAAAGAAAAAAATGCAGTTATTCTCGCTCACTGTTATCAGAATGTTGAAATTGATGAAGTCGCAGATTATGTTGGTGATTCTTTGTATTTAAGCCAAATGGCGGCAAAAACTGACGCTGATATTATTGTTTTTGCAGGTGTTTATTTTATGGCGGAAACTGCAAAAATGCTATCTCCTGATAAAAAAGTTCTTCTTCCAAGAACCGAAGCAGGCTGTTTGATGGCTGATATGATTGATTTAAAACAATTAAGAGAGTTCAAGTCTAAAAATCCTGACATTCCGGTTGTTTGTTATGTTAATTCAAGCGCAGAAGTAAAGTCTGAGTCTGATATTTGCTGCACAAGCTCAAATGCGATTAATGTTGTTAAATCTTTAAATACAGATAAAGTTTTATTTGTTCCAGATACCTATCTTGGAACTTATGTAGGTTCAAAACTGGATGGAGTTGAAGTTATTACTTATCTTGGATATTGCCCTACTCACTTGAGAATTGTTCCAGAAGATATTCATAATATGAGAAAAGCACACCCTGATGCTTTAGTATTAGCTCATCCAGAGTGCCACCAGTCGGTTGTTGCTATTTCTGATTACGTAGGAAGCACAACAGGGATTATGAATTTTGCAAAACAAAGTGATGCAAAAGAATTCATCATCGCAACTGAAGTTGGCGTCGTTGAAAGATTAGAAAGAGATTTAAAAGATAAGAAATTCTATCTTGTTAGCCCTAAAGCAGTATGCTCAAATATGAAATGGCATTATTTAGAAGATATTTTAAGCGCTCTTGAACTAGAGCAACACGAGATTTTCGTTGATGAAGAAATTGCTAAAAAGGCTGTTCATACAATAGAAAAGATGATAAAAATTAACGGATAACGAAAAGCCTTCTAATGAAGGCTTTTTTTGTGGACACTTGTCTAAATATTTAATATAATCAAGAAATGGATATTTTAGCAGTTTTGCCTCATAGTATAGGCGGAAGACTTACTACTCAAAGTATTATTG
>JAEZOG010000243.1 GCA_023414155.1 Cyanobacteria bacterium OH_CFB_184
GCATATAGTAACTTTCTGGTAGCTCAAAAGAACCTCAATTATTATTCAGATGAGTTATTGAAAAATTCAAGCGCTGTTGTAAAATCCTCAAAGAGAAGCTATGAAGTCGGAAAATCTGACCTAAGCGATTTGATAATTATTCAACAGGCAAACATTAATATATTAATGAGTTACACCGTAGCACTAGTAGATTACTACACGGCTTGGATAAATTTATTAAGCGAAATCTGTGTTGAGGAAATAAAATAATGGTGAAAAAATACATAGATTTTATAGTCAAATTTATTCTTGAGAACAAGTACAGTTCTTTTGGGTTTGGAATTTTGCTTATTATTTTTGGGATTATAGCTTTCATCAATTTAGATATAGAGGCCTATCCTGATTTTGCCGCCCCAAAAGTTCAAATAGTGACCCAAATGCCCGGTAAAAGCGCAGAAGATATAGAACGGCTTGTTACTATCCCGATCGAAAAAGAACTCAACGGAATTCCTTTTGAAGACAGATTATACTCTACTTCAATTTTTGGCTTGTCTGTAATTCATATTGTATTTAAAGAAGGATTAACCTCAAATACTATCAGGCAGCAGGTATTAGAAAGAATATATCAGGCAGATTTACCACCAAATGTAAAACCAATGCTCGGTCCTGACAGTTCGCCGATAGGTGAAATATTCAGATACACACTTGAATCAAAATATTATGACCAAATGTCATTAAAAGCCATACAGGATTGGCAGGTAGTAAAAGCATTTAAACACGTGCCCGGTATAATCGGAGTAAACAGCTTTGGTGGACCAATCAGAACATACAAAATAATGGTCGACCAAGATAAGCTCATATATTATAACATAGACTTAAAAAGCATCTATGAAGCGGTACAAGAGGCTAATTCAACAAGTGGGGGGCATTATTTAGATGTAAATTCACAAGCATTTATCGTTAGAGGCATTGGGCTATTTACAAATATGGACTCGATAAATGACGTTGTAATCAAAACAACAGAGGGAATTCCATTAAAAATAAAAGATGTAGCCACAGTAACAGAAGGTCCTCCTATAAGATTTGGACAGGTCGGAAAAAACGGGCAGGATGACGCTATTGCTGGTATTGTTCAAATGAGAAAAGGTGCAAATCCAACTGAAACAATCAAAGAATTAAACAAAAAACTTCCTTCGATAATTACAAACCTTCCAAACGGAGTAAAAATTGTACCTTTTTATGAAAGAAAACACCTAATCGATATGACTGTAGAAACTATTGCCCACAATATTCTTTTGGGAATAATTTTTGTCATGATTGTTCTGTTTGCATACACTCTTGATTACAAGGTCACATTGATTGCATCGCTTGTCATACCGCTATCGATATTTTTTGCTTTTATTATGTTCAATATATTTTCTATTCCTGCAAACTTATTGAGCTTGGGTGCTGTAGACTTTGGAATTATTGCAGATGGAGCAATTATTTTGGTTGAAAATATCTACCGTCACCTTGCAGATGCCCGCAAGAAACTTGGTTTTGAAGAGAAAAAGAATATAATTGCATATTCTGTTAAAGAGGTTTCTGACGTTATAATTTTTTCTACAGGAATAATCCTGATTTGCTTTTTGCCGCTACTTGCATTTGAAGGTGTTGCAGGTAAATTATTTCACCCATTAACTTTCACGATGGGCTTTACTCTCATTGGAGCCATACTTGTTTCACTATTTATACTACCGGCTTTGTGCTTGATTTTCTTCCCTGACAAAGTGACTGAAAAAAAGAACAAATATTATGAAAAAATATCAAAATTTTATAGAACAAGGCTCAATCAAAACATAAGAAATTCAAAAACTCTATTGAATTTAGTCATATTTTTGTTTGTTGTCAGCGTGATTCTTTTTACAAAAGTTGGTGCAGAATTTATGCCCAATCTTGATGAAGGTAATATTTGGTTAAGGGTTACGATTCTACCCAGAAGCACAACGATCCAACATTCTGTTGAAGTTGCAAGAAAAGTCAGACAAACCATATTGAATAACTATCCTGAAGTTAATACTGTAGTTTCGCACATAGGTTCTCCAGATGATGGGACTGATCACAACTTGCTTTCTAACATTGAAAACTTAATCGACTTAAAACCATCGCATCAATGGAGATTTAAATACCACGGGAATAAATCAAAATTAGTACAGGACATATCAAAAAGCCTCCAAGATATACCAGGGATAACGACTTATTTTACTCAGTACATACAAGATAACGTGGAAGAAGCTGTTTCTGGTTCTAAAGGCCAAGTCGTTGTCAAAATATATGGCAAAGACCTGTACGAATTGCAAAAGCTTCAAGACGAATGCTTAAGAATACTAAATCAAGTACCAGGCATTGTTGATCTTGCTGTTGATAAAGTAATTGGGCAACCACAATATCAAATTGAAATGAACAGAGAACAGATTTCAAGATACGGACTGTCAATTGATGAAATCCAAAGTATAATAGAAATCGCAATAGGTGGAAAAAACGCAACACAATTGATTGATGGAGAAAAAAGATACAATGTCGTTGTTAGATTAAAAGAATCCAACAGGAATACAAAAAACAAAATATCACATGTTCTGGTAAAAACTAAACAAGGTAATTTTGTACCGCTAGAAAATTTGGCAACAATCGTATTAAAAAATGGCGCAATGAATATAAACAGGGTAGATAATGAACGTTGTTCTATAGTAAGG
>JAEZOG010000038.1 GCA_023414155.1 Cyanobacteria bacterium OH_CFB_184
AAGATCTTAGTGTTAAGTCATTGTTGTTTTTATCATAGTACCAAAGGGACAACGCTTCATTATCAGTAAACCCCTCAGGTTTATCAATTACCTCGCCATATGTTTCAGCATCATAATCCCAAATAACTGTACAATGAGAATCTTCCAAAGGATTTAAACTTAAAGGCACTGGTAGAATATAATAAGTTGAACCAATATGAGGTCCATTGTTGCTGGCATAATCATTCATGCATACGTAATTAATAATATTACTATTACCTGCATTTCCAGTAACACTTAATGCATTATATGTGTATGCGTCTTTGCCTGCCTGACTTGCTACATATTGTGCAAGCCCCCCTCCCAAAGATTGCCCTGTTAAAGTTGTGATTATAGCCTCTCCATATTGTTCAGCGACTGCACTATAAAAATTCATTGCGTCTATAAATTGCCCCTGCTTTGTGGCCTCATTGTCAAAATACAGGGTTAATGCTGTAGCTACATCTTCAGGACTGCTTTTTTCCAACCCTCTGTACGCAATAGCTATTTCATCGTATATGGGGTTGCCATTTTCATCAATTACTGGCTGATGATTCTCATCATACCTGATTTTACCGTATGCCACACCTGCAAAACCGGTTCCGCCAAGTCCTGCATTCTCATATTTGTTAAAATCATTGTCGGTACCATTTGTAAATCCATAATCTTCAGCACAAGATACAGATATCTTTTCCCAACCTTCAGGCACCAAATTTGAGCCAACTCTAACACCATTACAAAGATTTTTATAAAATTCATTAAATTCAATAGTCATATCTATTTTTCTCCTTTATTATTTACGTGCAAAAGCTCCATATCTTTGCAACGGCTATCTCGTCCATAACCTGCCCACCCAAACATCCAATGCAACACTAGGTCCAAGTCGTTTTTAACTATGTTTGAATATCCTCCGACTAATAAAACAGTGTTATCATTTAATAAAACAGTTGAATGATACATTCTTTTTTTTCTCATTTTACCAACAGTTGTAGATTTTTCCGTTTTTGGGTCAAATATTTCAATGCTATCAAGCACATTAAGCTCCCAATATTTATCATCTTTGTATCTCCCACCAGTGATTAAAACTCTTCCATCTGATAATTTTGTCATTTTAAAATCTGATCTGGGTTGAATAAAGTTATTTAAAATCCTAAATTTCTCAGCTTTATAATCATATATCTCACAAGGTGGGTAATAAATAGTTTTTACGGGATCCCCTCCGCAAACTAAAACATTTCCACTATTCAAAACAACAGCTTCTAATTTTCTTCTATCAATATTTAAACTTCCAACTTTATGAAATGAATTTGTTTTAGGGTCAAAAATTTCCGCTTGAGAATAATAAGTATTAGTTTTGCCAAGTTTTATCGCTCCACCAACAAGAAGAACTTTTCCATTATTCATCAATATTGATGTATGGTTAGATCTCGGATATATCATTTCGTCTTGAAGAAGGGTAAACTTGTTAGTTGAAGGATCAAAAAGTTCAACTTTCCTATTGTAGTTTCCTGTTATTAAAACTTTTCCATCTTTTAATAATGTTGCGGAATAATGCCCTCTTCTAAAATTCATATCTGCCACTTTTTGAGTTTTTCCGGTTTTAGGATCAAAAATTTCAGCTGATTTTAGAACTCGACCTTTTTCACCACCTCCAGTGAACAAAACTCTGCCATCCTTTAACATAGTTTTAGTTGGCCTATGCGAATCGTCAGATCTAATAAATGCAGGCATAGCAGCAATAACTTTAAGTTTTCTAGTTTTTGGGTTAAAATTTCCAGCTGTTTCTCCAATTAAAAGTACGTTACCATCTGGTAACAATAAAGCATTATCATGATAGTAGTGCATTTTGCCTGTCCATATCGATCTCACTTCATCATTATTAGTATTGTTATTTTTAGCTATCAGATATCCAACAATTATTACAATGATTATAATTAACAAGACAAAAAACGTTTTATTATTAAATGTATTTTTCATATTCCTCAATCCAATACTACATTCAAGTTATTCAATTTTATCCATTCTAGCATATTTTCCGCCAAAAATAAGCCAGCATATTTTCCGCATTGATGTATATTTCTTATGCACATTTCAAAAAATTATCACCATAGATAGAGTCGTCATTAATAGTATTTTTTATATTTTTAAGCTCATTTATATTTGAATTATTATAATCACCAAAGATTACATCATTTCCATTTCCGCCAGATATAATATCCTGGTCTTGGCCGCCGATAATTATATCTTCACCACTTCCACCCTCTATTGAATCATTCCCAGTTCCACCAAAGATAAAATCTTTATCGTCTCCGCCATCTATGGTGGCATTTCCACCGCCTCCGAAAATAAGATCGTCTCCGTTTCCACCGTCAATATTATCAGCGCCATCATTCTCAGACTCGAATTTTGATAAATCAAGCGAATTAAACAATTCTTCTTTATTTTTCAATTCTGCAATCTTGTATGTAGTTGAATCACCGATTAATGTGTCATTACCTCCAAGGCCATTTATTAAATCATTTCCTCCATTCCCCCAGATGATGTCTGTAAAATTATCGTCATAAGTACCCATACCATAAGTATCATTGATATATTTACCTTTTAAATCAGAAGAACCAGTATTTACATCAATAATATAATCACCGTTATTCGTTGTGTAATGGAGCTTATGCAGTGGTGTCCCTATTTGGTTATTAATTATATTTATTGCATTTTCCAGTGCATCAATAGAAACAAACGAAGAAATATTGTCCAAGTTTAGAGTGCTCAGATTGTTATTTTTATCATAATACCACAGTGATAGCCCCTCGCTAGTTTCAAAGCCATCTAGATTAGAATAAATTTCTCCATTAATAGCCAATGAATAATCAAATATTCCATTGTGTGTATCTAACCACGGCTCACGATCTATTGGTATTGGTTGAATATAATATGTTTCTCCGACATGGTCCCCATACATACCGACGTAGTCATTCATTACAACAAAATTTTTCACGACATCAGGATAGATGCCAGAATATGTTGCCATTCCAGGCGCATTATATGTGTAAGTTAATTTTCCTGTTTTTGACCCGATTATCTGTGCTATTGCACCACCCAATGAATGTCCTGTAATTACAATATTTTCATCACCATACTGAGCAACAACTGCTTTATAAAAATTTTCAGCATCTGTTAATTGAGCCTGTGGTATATTTCCTAACAATATATTTATATCTGATGATACGTCCCCAATATCATTTAATTCAGTTCCTCTGTATGCAATTACAATTTCATTTTGTGCATTTCTAAAAGCAACTGCTTGCATTCCTGACGATGTAGAATAAACATTTTGTCCACTACTATTTATCTGAGTCGTCACTGATGTTCCATCTTCTAACGTACGATTTAATTGTAAAGTTTCATCTACAGTAGCATTCCCATTACCTTCATAGACAGCTCTGCTTAATGTCTTATACTGATTATAAATAGTAGTCATTATTTAAATCTCCTTTTTACCAATACTTGTACTATAAATGTAAATAATATATCTATAATTAAAATAATTATTGGAGGAATATATAGCCAAAAATAAATGATACATTCATATATAAATAAACTTATAGATTTGTAAAAGCTAATGGGTTTTACATTTAGATAATCAGTTGAAAATGAAGCAATAGCTAAGAAAACGTTAATAAATATAGTTATAAGTACGAAATATATATAAACACTTTTTTTTAATATTATTTTTTTTCTATTTAAAAACAATAGTATAGTAGCAATAAAACCCAAAACACATTCAATAGAAAACCAAAATATAAAAATTAATGCATATTTAAACCCTGAAAATATAGGTAAAAAATTATCCCAAAATGAAGTATAATAGTAATTCATAGTTAGATCTTCTTATGTTTTTGTAATATATTTTTCATACCGAATATAATCGCAAGGATAGCTGTATATATAAGAAATGGGAAATATATTTGTATTGTTGAGCCAAATAGGCAGATAAAAGTATTTATAAGTTTTGCAAATGAAAAACTTTCTTTTGTTATAGATGTTCCAATACAAAAACCAATAAATAAAATTTGGACGAAAAAGGGAGGAACTAAAACAAAAAGAATTATTGTATTTACAATAATTCTTTTTGTTTTAAAAATAAAAAGAATTATTGTAAATAAAATAAAAATAATAGATAGGATATGCCCAAGTGCAAAAACAGCAAGAAATAATAACCCAAAACCAAAGCCAGTACCCCCGGGTAGTGTGTATATGTCTTTAATATTCTTTACTAACTCTAATCCAAAAGTAAGACCTATCATATAACTTTTTATAACACCTATGATAATCATAATGGATACAATTATTTGAATATAGGGTTTAAATCTTCTAATAAAATTATTTACCTGCATCTTCATTATTTAAGACTCCTTTTTTACTGCTACTTGTGCTATGAATGTAAATATAATATAAACTGATGTTCGTATAAATATGTTTAACTTCATCTGGATTACCTTTTGATATTCAAAACTTATTTTATTGGTGGGTTTCAACCCACCCTACAGACTCCTTGTCTTTTATTTTTTATGATAATATTTGTATAATTTTGCGTTTCTTGTATAGCCTTGATTCATAATTATTTGTTTCGGTGAAAAAACTTGAAAAAATAAAGGTATCGCTTTCCGACCATTATTTTGCAATTCTGGATGCCCTGCAAAAATACCCCAAAAAATCGCACCCGGTACAAGCTTTAATTTCGAAATAAGTTGAAAGGATGCTTCTTCGCTTCCTCCTGCGAAAAGAACATCTCCATCATTTAATAAAATTACCTTATATCCGATTGAATATTTTTTTGATTTTCGGGTATTTATAAATTCATTTTTATTTATATCATATAAGATTTCCGTTTTTTCGAATTCATCTCCGCTCTTTGGGGATAAAATAAATATTTTTCCATTTTTTAACGGTATTACTTGAAAACTCTCTGAAGAAGAGCCAACAAGATTTATTGCTTTTAATTCGCGAAAAATACCTGTTTCTATATCATATACGCTAATATATTTTTTACCTTCTTTTTCTATAAATATATAAAATTTATTATCCATTGGCATTTTAAAAGCATTTGAAATAAGTCGAACTGTATTGTCCTTTTCAATAAACTTATTTTCTATAGGGTTATAAAAAAGTGCGGTTTTTGATTTTGAACTCATAGAGTTAAAGGATTTAATCTTATATTTTGTTTTTGAGAACTCTGCAATATCTTTATTAGAGAACTCTGATATAAAAACATTTCCGTCAGGTAATAGAATATAAGTCAACCATTGAGAAAGTTTGTAGTTGCTTTTTTTAGTTAGAGTAAATTTTCCTGTTACAGGGTCATATAATTCACCATAATTTTTTAAATCATATTTTTCAGCATCAAACTTTACATTAAATCTTTCAGATTCATCTTTGGATAGAGCATCTGTTATTCCGCCTATAATTAAAACTTTATTATTTTTTAATAAAAATGCTTTATGTTGCATTCTACCTATATTTGTATTACCAGTTAGTGTAAATTTGCCAGATCTCGGGTCATATATCTCAGATTGGGAAATATATTTTACATCTAAGCGATGGCGAAGACGAAAAAGCGAATCATCTCCACCGACAATAAGAACTTTACCATCATTTAGAAGCGTTGCTGTGTGATTCATACGGGCATAATTCATATCCCCTGTTAAAGAAAATTTCTTAGTTTTAGGATCATATATTTCTGCAGTCATCCCTTTAGCTATTGGGGCATACTTATTTTCGCGTGTTACACGTCCACCCGCGATCAAGACCCGTCCATCTTTTAGCAAAGTAGCTGTATGGCCTATTCTTGGATATGTCAAGCCCCCAGTTTTTGGTCCAAGTTTAAAGTT
>JAEZOG010000046.1 GCA_023414155.1 Cyanobacteria bacterium OH_CFB_184
TTGCTGAAGCAGAATTTTCATATAAATCTTTTCCCATGCCAACAGACTGAGAGCCTTGGCCTGGAAATATAAAAGCGATTTTACTCATTTTTAAGCTATTCCTTCTCTTAAATTAACAATTGCGGTACCGCAAGTCATGCCGGCACCAAAGCCTGTGAAAATTGCTTTACAAGGAAGTTTTACTTTTCCTTCTTCTATAGCTTCTGTAATTGCTATTGGGATAGACGCAGCAGAAGTGTTTCCGTATTTTTGGATGTTAACAACTACTTTATCACTACTGTAATTTAGTCTTTGCGCCATCGCTTCAATAATTCTTAAGTTTGCTTGGTGAGGAACCAAGTAGTCTATTTCTTCAGGAGTCATGCCTGCTTTTTTGACTGATTCTATAATCGAGTCAGGCATTTTAGTTACTACAAATTTATAAACTTCTTTACCGTTCATATAAACGTGTAAAGGTTTTTGTTCATTAGGTTCAACTAATGGGCAATTTTTTCCTGTGATAGGAAGCTCAATATATTCCGCTCCTGTTGGATCTGAAAGGATATCTAAGCCTAGAATATCATTGACTCCATCTGGAGATTTTCTTAGAACCATAGCACCTGCACCGTCACCAAACAGAACACAAGTAGCTCTTTCTTCCCAGTTTACGAATTTAGAGTTTGCATCTGTTGCAACTACTAATACATTTTCATATGCGCCAGATTCGATAAATGCTCTTGCAACGCTCATTGCATATACAAGTCCTGAGCATGCTGCAGTAATATCAAAAGCAGCAGCGCCTTTTGCACCGATTGCTCCTTGAATTAAGCATGCTGTTGAAGGGTATGCTTTTGTAGGTACTGAAGCTGCAGCAATTACCAATTGGATCTCTTCACCTTTTAAGTTAGCTTTATTAAGTGCATTTTTAGCTGCTTCTACACCTAAAGTAACAGCGTTTTCTTCTCCAGAACAAATTCTACGTTCTTTGATACCTGTTCTTGTCGAAATCCACTCATCGCTAGTGTCTAAAATTTCTGATAAATCATTGTTTGTTATTACTGTTTTAGGTACAGCATAGCCTAAGCCAGCTATCATTATAGGTATAGTCATTTTTTTATCCTTCATAAAATTCTGCAATTTTTTTGTTAACTCCAGATTCAACAGCTTCTTTTGCTACTCTGACTGCATTTTTAATTGCATAAGCTCTAGATCTGCCGTGGGATATAACTGTTATTCCTTTTACTCCTAAAAGTAAAGCTCCGCCGAATTCTTCGTAGTTTATTTTTTGATAGATTCTTTTCATAAATGGTCTTGCAAGTAAGCCTATTATTTTAGAAACAATATCATCGCTGAATTCTTTTTTAATCATGTGGAATAGCATTGAAGAAGCACCTTCGATTGTTTTAAGAGCTACGTTTCCAACGAATCCATCACAAACTATAACATCGCAGTTTCCTAGGAAAACTTCTTTTCCTTCGATGTTACCGATAAAGTTTAGCTTATCTTGATGTTTTTCAAATAATCTATAAGTATTTTGTACAAGTTCATTACCTTTTCCGGCTTCTTCACCGATATTAAGAACACCAATTCTAGGATTATCAATACCGATAACGTTTTTAGAGAAAGTAGAACCCATCATTCCAAATTGATATAACATTTCAGGTGTACTATTTGTATTTGCACCTGCGTCAATTAGTACAACCGGTTTTTTCATTGTAGGAAGAGTTACGCTGATTGCAGGTCTTTCAATTCCCGGTAGTCTTCCAAGCCCGAATAAACTTGCTGCCATTGCAGCACCTGTAGAACCTGCTGCTACTATCGCATCAGCACTTCCAGTTGCTACAGCATCAACTGCTAAAACAATTGAAGACTTTTTCTTTTTACGGATTGCTTGACCTGGAGCTTCGCCCATTTCAATTATTTCTTGAGCGTGAGTGATTTTAATGTCTAGTTTTTTTAGGTCAACTTTGATTCTTTTAGGTTTTGATAAGCCGCCGCCTAAGTATACAATGCCTTCTTGTTCTATTCTGTCTAGTTCTCTTTCGATTTTGTCTTGTTTTCCAACAAGTTCAATCGGTACATTGTAATCCCATGCGCCCCAAACAGCACCTTCTACAATCTCTTTAGGAGCGTAATCTCCGCCCATTGCATCGACAGCTATTCTAGTCATTATTATTCACTCTTCCCTATCTACAGTTATTATTCTTCTGTTTTTTCTTCTTTAGGCTCTTCAGAAACTTCTTCTGTAGCAACTACAGTTGTTTCTTCTACTTTTTCAGCAGCTTTTTTTGTTGATTTTTTAGTTGTTTTTTTAGGTTTTTCTTCAACTACAGTTTCAACAAAACCTTCTGCTTTAATACTAACAGGTTTACCTTTGTAGTATCCGCATGCTGTGCATACAGTATGTGTAAGAGCTAATTCTCCACAGTTTTTGCAAGTTGTAGTTTCAGGAACTGTTGCTTTCCAGTTTGATCTTCTATGTCCTTGAGCGCTATGCCCTACTCTTTTCTTTGGTACTGCCATGGTTAATTATCCTTTTCTATTTTGATTGACTTAAATATTTCTAATCTAGGATCTGAAGTTTCTTTTTTTGAATATTCTTCTATTTTTTCGTCACCTATACAATTTATATCACAAACAAGTTTATTTGGAATATTTAATATTACAGATTGATAAATTAAATCGGTGATATCAATTTCTTCAGCCCCATGAAGCTCTTCTACAAAGTTGCCTTCTTTTAGCTCCATTTCTTCTTTATATTCTTCAAAAAGTTCGTTTTTTACAAACATTTCATCGATTTCAATAGAAAAATTTTCTGTAAAATCTTTGAAGCATCTGTCACATTTTAAATTAAGTTTTGCACTAATATCACCGGTGATATTAATGTAGTTTTTATCTAGCGACGAAATTACAAGGTTTGCAGTGATAGGAACTTCTTTATTAAATTCCTCAATAATTTCACTAAACTTAATGCTTAATATTCCGTCTTTTGAATTTTCGATATCTAAAATATTGACGTTCATTCTATTTATTTTATTTGCAAGAAATATTTTGTCAAATAAAAAGGACAACTTTTCGCTGTCCTTTTTGATATCTATTTTACATTTTACTGACCGTAACTAAATGATCTTTCTATATTTTTGTCTCTCATTGATCGGCATGATTCCATTTCTGCATCGATCATTTTTAATTGGCTGTTATACATTTCCATTTGCATATCTAATTTTTTATCTAGGGCGTTCAATCTTTCTTTTCTTTGGTTTAACTGTTTTACAACTTCAGATTCAGGATCCATATCATTACCGATGCTGACCATCTCTGATATAGTTCTTGTTAAACTTAATTTGCTTTCAGTTATTACTTGGATTTTATTCTCAAGGTCTAATCTGAAAGAGTTTAAGTACATTAATCTGAATGTTGATGAAGCTAATCCCATTTGGGTGAATCCTTATCTGGTTTCGTTAAGTGTACGACCTCTTAGGAAGACGTGTTCGTTGTTCTGTGCTATGATTTGTTCCATCTGTTGCAATCTGTATTTTTGGTAGTTTAGTCTGTATCTTGCCATTTTGATTTTTTTGTTTACTGATAAAAAATCTTTGATTGATGAAACAATTTCATTACAAACTGCTTTAACAGGGTTTTTTCTTCTGAAGTAAGATTTTGCGAACTGTAAAAAGTTTAGCAATTTCTGTGCATTTGTCATTAAAGCGTCTTGTAACAATTTGTAGCTCCTTATTTTTTTAGGACTACATAAATATAAAAACAATTAACCAGCTATTATTGCCTTACTTTGGGCTTTGTTGAAAACTTGTTAACAATTCTTAATCTATGCTTTCCCTTTTTAGTATCCCTATTTTTGTGTGAATTATAGCTTTCACTTACTTTTTAATTGTCGGAACATAAAAAATCAACCTTTAACTTTTAGGGGTTTTAAAAGGTTGATTTTTACAAAAATTAACATTTGATTAATTATTACTAATCCAATTTTTAAAGAAATTTAAACCTGCTTGAGAACTTTTTTCAGGGTGAAATTGAACTGCTGTAAGGTTTTCTTTTTGGATTGATGCGCAAAATTTGCCGTTATAATCTGCAAAAGAGCTGATTATGCTTTTATCTTTAGGTTCTACATAGTAAGAATTTACAAAATAAAAGTAATCTTCATCCAAAAATGTATTAGCTGGTGTTGTTGTTATTTTATTCCAACCTATTTGAGGGATTTTACCTTTTGTGAATTTTTTTACTTCACCTTCAATAATGCCAAGCCCATCAACGCCTTGCGCTTCTTCACTTTTTTGAAAAAGTATCTGCAATCCGATGCAAATACCAAGAAAAGGTATCCCATTTGAGATCGATTGCTTGATAGGTTCAATCAGGTTTTTATTTTTAAGGTTGTTCATGGATTGATGAAAGTGGCCTTGTCCTGGAAATATTATTCTTTGTGCTTTTAAAATCTTCTCTGGTTCAGAGGAAATTTCGTATTCAGCACCAAGAAAGCTCAGCATATTTGCTACGCTTTTTAAGTTGCCTGCTTCATAATCTACAATTATTGTTTTTTTCATTAGAAATTAAAACCGTCTTCTTTTAGTCTTCTAATTACTTCGTATAGCTGTTCTTCAGTAACTACTATAGAAATTCTGAAGAATCCTTCGCCGTATTCTCCAAACCCGTTTCCAGGAACGAAAACAACGCCTGAGGTTCTTAGAACATCATCAGTAAATTCTTTTGCTGTTTTATATCTTGGAGGCACAGGAAGCCATAGGTAGAATGTAGCTTGAGGGATATTTAAGTTATCCATATCCCAGCCCAATTCTTTTAGACCTTGGATCATTATTTTTTGTTTTTTCTCAAATTCTAATACGGTTTCTTTTATATATTCATCGCCTTCTTTGCTGTTTAGGACCATAGCTGCTGCTTTTTGAAGCGGTTTAAAGATTCCTGTATCGAGAGTTGATTTTAATTTCCCGAACATTCCGATAACTTCAGAGTTTCCGCAAACCCAGCCTAATCTCCATCCTGTCATTGCATATGGTTTTGAGAAACTGTGGAATTCTACTGCGACGTCTTTAGCTCCTTCTATTTCTAAAACACTTGGAGCTTTTTCCTGACCTATAAAATACATATCAACATACGCTGCATCACTGATAAGAAGGATGTTTCTTTCTTTGCAGAAATCTACAACTTTTTTTAGATATTCTTTTGTTGTTGTTGCACCTAGCGGGTTATTTGGATAGTTAATAACCAAAGCTTTTATTTTATTTTCGTTTAAGCCGGCTTTTTTGAATTCGCTCATTACTTCTTCAAGGTCCGGCATGTAGTTATTTTCTTGTGTCATAGCCATTGGAAAAGCTTTTCCGCCTGAAACTTTTAGCATTTCTTTGTATGAAGCATATCCTGGATCAGGTATTAAAATTATTTCTTTTTCTGCATGAACTGTAGTCGGGTTGATAAGCTCTCTGATTAAGTTTGCGATCCCTTCTTTTGAACCTATTAAAGAGTGGATTTCAGTTTTAGGATCAAGCTCAACTCCAAACCTTGATTTCATTCTTTGGGCGATAGCTTCAAGATAATACATTTCGCCTTTAGGGCTAGAATATGTGTGAATTCCTGGTTCGTCCAATATTTCTTTTAACTTATCGATTACAAATTGAGGAGGTGCTTGAACAGGTGCACCCATATCTAAAGCAATAGGAGCTCTATTTTTAGCTATTAATTCAGGTGTTAATCTTTGTGTTTCTTGTTTAATTTGAAACATAATATACGTTTCAAGAGACTGAACATATTCATTGAACAGGTGTTTCATTATATTCTCCTTGATTATTTTTTATATTCTGATTGCCAAGCCCAAGCGTTGTGATTGTGGATGCTTTCATGTGCTTCGATTTCAACTTCGAAGAAGTTAATTTTATTGTCTTTTCTTAATATTGTAACTAAGTCTCTAAGAACGTCTTCTACGAATTTAGGATTATCATAAGCAGCTTCAGTCACATATTTTTCATCGCTTCTTTTTAGCAGTGGAAAAACAGGGCAAGAACCGCAATTTTCGATAGTTTCGATTAAATCTTCTATCCAAATATGCTCTGATTCATCATAACTTACTTTTACTTTTATAATAGCTCTTTGATTGTGAGCTGAATTAGTCGAAATCTCTTTAGAACAAGGGCATAGAGTCGTTACAGGTACTCTTATTCCTAATACAAACTGATAATTTTCATCGTTAAGATTTCCTTCAAACGAACAATCATAGCCCATCGGGAAAGTTGCCTTGCTGACAGGAGATTTCTTTTCAATAAAGTATTTAAAAGAAAATCTAACGTGAGCGCTTTGAGCATGGAGTTGTTTTTGGATGTCAGTTAAAATACCTTTTATATCAACGCCTAAAAGATTTTTAATCCTATATGCGTTTAAAACTTCCATAAAACGAGACATGTGAGTTCCGCGATATTTCTTCGGAAGAGAAACACTCATTCTTGCTTTTGCGCTTACTACTTGGTTGTCAGCGTTTTTTCTTTGGATAATAAGAGGTACTTCAACATCGTTTACACCGACTTTTTGAATATCTATCCCTCTTTTGTCATCTTGGTTTTGAATATCTTTTAGTGATTTATTGTCCATCGTTTTCATCGTTTAAATCAACGCTTTCAAAGCTATTGTTCTCTAGCGCAGTAAGTAGTTTCAAAGCTGCATTTTTTTGTGTTTCAGGAGGGGCTAATCTAAGCAGCTCAACTGCTTTTATCATCACTGGATCATTGTCGTACCAACGATTTCCTTTGCCGGAATATTGAGAAACCATCTCGTAAACGCTTTCTATAACGTCTTGCGCAACTTGTTCTTGTAATTTCATTATAAAATCAGCCGCATTGGTTTTCTTATCTTCTGTTTGAAGTCTAAGTAACTCGAGTGCTTCTTTTAGAATAGGATCTTTGTCGTACCAGCGTCTGAAATCTTGCATTAATTATTCCTCGTGATATCTATTTAGTAATTCAATTATAATATTTTTTGTATCATTGTAAACAGTATCGATTGAGTTGTTCGCATTAACAACTTTAATTCTGTCAGGATATTTCTTTGCAAGCTCAAGATATCCGTTTCTGACTTTCTGGTGAAAGTCGATGCCTGCTGATTCTAGTCTGTCTTTTTCGTTTCCGACTCTTGTTTGAGCTACTTCAGTATCAACATCAAAAAGAATTGTTAAGTCGGGTTTTACGCCGTTTGTTGCTATGTCATTGAGACCTGAGAGTCTTTCGATGTCTCTACCTCTTCCATAGCCTTGATATGCAAGTGTAGAATCGGTGTGACGATCGCATAACACTATTTTACCTGCTTCAATAGATGGTTTTATTAATGTATCCATATGTTGAGAACGATCCGCGAGAAACAAAAACATTTCGCAATTGTCAGAAACGACGCCTTTATGATGCAAAACTATGTCTCTTATTTTTTGTCCTACTTCTAGTGCGCCTGGTTCTCTAGTTTGAACTGTGTCGTATGCTTTTTCTTTTAAAAATTCTGCAATTTTGTTAAACTGGGTTGTTTTACCGCAGCCGTCAGCACCTTCAAAAGTTATGAATAAGCCTTTTTTCATTAAATTTTATCCCACCCTGTGTATTTTTGAAGAACTTTTGGTATAGAAATAGTACCATCTTCGTTTTGGAAATTTTCTAATATAGCAGCAAATGTTCTACCTACTGCAAGTCCAGAACCGTTTATAGTGTGAACAAATGCAGGTTTACCTGTTTCTTTTGAACGGTATCTGATATTTGCTCTTCTTGCTTGGAAATCGCCAAAGTTTGAACAGCTTGAGATTTCTTTGTAAGCATCATATGAAGGAAGCCATACTTCTAAGTCATAGCATTTTTGAGCAGAAAAACCGATGTCTGCTGTACAAAGAGCTACTCTTCTGTATGGAAGTTCAAGCATTTCTAGCATTTTTTCAGCATTCAAAGTTAGTTTTTCGTGTTCTTCGTTGCTGGTTTCAGGTGTGCAAAGTTTAACAAGTTCAACTTTGTTGAATTGGTGTTGGCGGATTAATCCTCTTGTGTCTTTTCCGGCAGAACCTGCTTCTCTTCTGAAACAAGGAGTATAAGCCGTCATATATTTTGGAAGCTCGTCTTCTGATAAGATTTCGTTTGAATATATATTTGTTACAGGTACTTCTGCTGTTGGGATTAAGTACAAATCTTCTTCTTCGCACTTATACATATCTTGTGCAAACTTAGGAAGTTGACCTGTTCCAGTCATTGCTTGAGAATTAACCAATACAGGAGGCAATATTTCTTCGTAGCCGTGCATATTTATGTGAGTGTCAAGGAAAAAGTTTATTATTGCACGCTCTAGTTG
>JAEZOG010000077.1 GCA_023414155.1 Cyanobacteria bacterium OH_CFB_184
CCTTGCAGGAAAAGGACATGAAGACTATCAAATACTTAAAAATGAAACTATTCACTTTGATGATAGAGAACAAGCAAGAAAAATTTTTGCAAATAACTAAATATAAACTATAATTAGAAAAAACAATTGTTGGGCAAAGGAGTTATTATGAAATTAACAGTTTTAGGAGCAGGCTGCTGGGGATTAACTTTAGCATGGCTATTAACAGATAATTTTGATGAGGTATGCGTTTGGGGAAGAGAACAAGATCTTTCTGAAGACTTAATCAAAAACAAAAAAGCTACAAAACCTTTGACTGTTCAACTTCAAGATAAAGTTCAAATAACTTCAAACTTAAGCGCGGCAATAAAAGATGCTGAAATAATCCTCATTGTAGTTGCAACTTCTGGTATCAGAGATGTATGTATAAAACTAAAAGAAGCAGGATTAAAAAATGAACAAATTCTGGTAAATACCTCTAAAGGTCTTGAACTGCCTTCTCTTATGAGAATGTCTGAAGTCATAAAACAAGAATTACCGGAATCAAAATTTGCTATCCTTTCTGGTCCAACTCTTGCAAAAGAAGTATTAATGGGATTACCGACAGCTGCATCCGTCGCCAGTGATGATATGGCAACAGCTGAATTGGTTCAACAAAAGCTAACTGTTTCAAGCAAATTCAGACTATATGCTAACCCTGATATAATTGGAGTAGAGCTTGGCGGAAGTTTAAAGAACGTAATCGCTATAGCTTCAGGATTTGCAGATGCAATGAAGCTTGGCCATAACTGCAGAGGCGCACTTCTTACAAGAGGTATGGCAGAAATAGTCAGAATCAGTATGGCATTAGGGGCTAATCCATCAACATTATACGGATTGTCAGGCATGGGCGACTTAATAGCAACTTGTTCAAGCCCTATGAGTAGAAACTATACTGTAGGTTTTATGCTCGGACAAGGTAAAAAAGTTAATGATATCCTTGCGGAACTTGGATCTGTTGCTGAAGGCGTCAAAACATCAAAAGCAGTATGTGAACTTGCAACTAAATTAGGACTGGAAGTTCCTGTATCAAACGCTATATATGAAGCAGTTTATACAGACATTACACCAGAACAAGTCTTAGAAAAATTGATGAACAGAAAGCTTAAACAAGAAGATTTTTACGACTTAAAGTAAATACAAACTACTTATTAACAATAAGGTTTAATTTGTATTGGACCGGTTCAGCTTCAAATAAATCATCGACATTGCAGCCTAATACTTCACATAATCTGTCCATATTTTCGTATGATGGCTGAGTTCTTCCGCTTGCCCAGGAATAAATAGTTTGCTGCGGCAATTGAAGCACCTTGGCAAGTTTGTACAAACTCCAACCTTTGAACTTTTTTACTGCATCTTTAATTTTAATTTTCATAATTTATATATTCCTCGTTAACAAATAAATTACTCAACAAGCTCATATACATTATACATGTGTAATATAAATTAATATACTAACCGACTCGATTTTTCATTCTTTTGAATGAGTATATTTTAGAAGAATAAATTAAAAACATTACGGTATTGAATCATATCATTATCATTTTCAAAAAAATTAACAGATTTATACATTAAACGAATTACCGTAAAAGTCTTATATAATCTATTTAAATTAGAGAATTTTTGTAGAAATTTGTATATAATAATTAAGAATGATATTTGATTTTTTAAAATGAATTATTATATTAAGAAACAACAGGAAAGATAGGGTATGAAAAGAATTCTACTAACGGCGTTATTAATATGTTTTTTAGGCTTATCCGTACAATATTCAGAAGCTGCTCCGACAAAGTCAGCTTATAATTCGCAAATTCAACTTGCAATCAGTAAATATAAATCTAAAAATTACATAGGGTGCATACAAGACTTAACTCTTGTAGCAAAAAAAGACCCTTCTAACGTAATTGCTCACTACTACATCGCAAATGCATATATGAATTTAGGTCAAACTGATAAAGCTCTTGAATCATTTGAGAAAGTTATTGCACTGAACACAACTCCATCATTAACTTCATATTCTATTCAAGCGAAAAATTGCCTTAACACAAAATCAAAATGCGAATACGTAAAACTAACTGAAGATCAGGTTAGTGAGCTGGTTAAAGATCCAGATAATTACTTAAACAACCTTAGAGAGAAAAAACAAGCAGGTATAACGCCTGATATGCAAGAAATCGACAGGCTGATTAAGGGCAAATACCACTCTACCGTTCACCCTGAAGCAAACAGAATTATTATTGATACTTTATTAAAACAAGAAAAACACGATATGAACGTAAGTGCTGACAAATACAAATCAGAAGCACCTACCAATGACGAAATAGCAAACGCGGTAAAGGTACTAGCTAAAGCAGGCATAAATCCTATTCAGCAAGCTCCAATTACTGCACCATATACAAATATGCCCCAAAACAACGATTATGGTTATTTAACGATGATGATGGGCAACAACCAACAAAATACAAACAACAACAATTATATGAATATGCTGCCATATTTGGTTCAACAACAAAACGGCAACCAACAAATGAACGCTGAATTTATACAAACTATGATGATGTCTCAGATGATGCCTAATTTCAACTTCGACACTAACAAAAACTATTAATTTATATAGGACTAGAGGAATGAAAATAAATACAACAAGATTTGGAGAAGTAGAGGTAGTTGAAGATTTGGTTTTCACATTTGAAATTCCAATAATCGGATTTGATGACTACACAAAATATATGCTTATAGAACACGATGAAAACTCTTGTTTTAAATGGCTTCAGTCGTTAGAAAAAGAAGATTTGGCTTTTCCAGTCACCGCAGCTGCATACTTTGGAATAGATTATCAGTTCGAAATTACTGATGAAGAAGCTGCAAAAATCAAACTTGAAAATGCAGAAGATCTTATTGTTTTAAACATTGCGTCTATACCGCAGAACAATCCTAAAGGTACAACTATTAACCTTAAAGCACCTATTATCACTAATGCTAAAACATTAAAATCAATGCAAATAATTTTGCCTGATGACAAATTAAAAATTAAACATCCTATTTTTCAAGCACAATCTTCTCCCATAAAAGATAAGGAAGATTAATTTATGCTAATTCTTTCCAGAAAAAAAGGACAAAAATTAATAATAAATGATAATATTGAAGTTATAGTAATCGACTCTGATAATGGTGTTGTCAAGTTAGGAATCGAAGCACCAAAAAATATCTCGATCTATAGAGAAGAAATATATGTTGAGCTTAAAAAAGCAAACCTTGATAGTACAAATACTCAAGTTGATTCTCTAGACGTATTAAAGAAAGAAATGGAAAAACTCAGCGTCGATAATAAATTGAAATCATTGAGCGTTAAAATCAAAAAAAATGAAGAAAAATGAAATACTAAAACTTCTTTACGTCACTAAGGATTATCCAAAATTAAAACGAATTTGTTCAAAACACGAAGATATCTGGTATAAAAATATACTGGCAAAGGTGTTTTTTAATGAACAAAAATATACTGATGCGGCAAAACTCTTCTTTCATATGAAAATGTTTTATGAGTCGGGTTATTGTTTGTTGATGCAAGGTGACTTATTCAACGCAAAAAGGCTCTGGGAACAACTTGACGATTCAAAGCCAATATACCTTTGGGGAAAATCAATGATTGGTTTTATAGAAAAAAAGCCAGATCAGCTGCCGACTTATTTTCAGATCAGAAACTTCTTAGAGCAAGACTTAGATGCGCTTTTGACTGCAAATCTTACAACCTATGCAGAAAATTTGATTAACTCGATTGATCTATTGTCTCAAATTAATTCAGAATCTTATAAATATATGGCAAGAGTACTCTACAACCATAAGTATTTTGATATTTCGCGCAACTTCCTTGAACAAAGCAAAGAAATTTATTACAAAGACCCTGAAACCCATTTTTTACTTGCAAAAATTCATTTAGAAAAAAACGAAATTGAAGAAGCAAAAAAGGCTCTAAATGAGGCTATAAACGTAAATGAAGAGTATTTTCCTGCAAAAACATTGCTTGGAAAAATAAAATAAATATTGGTATAATCGGCATTCTGTTGTAATATATATATATAAAATATAGAATCTTATTAGGAGATATACTAAATGTTCGAACGTTTTACAGAAAAAGCAATAAAAGTCATTATGCTTGCGCAAGAAGAAGCAAGAAG
>JAEZOG010000088.1 GCA_023414155.1 Cyanobacteria bacterium OH_CFB_184
ATGTGAGAGTTCACCCTATGTTTGTTGCTAAGAAAAATGTATTGGCGAAGATAAATGGTGTCACGAATGCTGTTATGTTAAAAGGTGAACCGGTTGGTGAGGTTATGTTTACAGGTCCTGGAGCCGGAGAAATGCCGACTGCAAGTTCTGTAGTGGGTGATATTTTGGCACTTGCGATAGAAATTAATGCATCTAACTGCCCGCTACCGATGATGAGATGCCACCATGAAGTCGCTGCTGATCAGCTTGATATCAAAGATACTTATAATCAATATTATATTTCAATTAATGCTTCAAACAGTCCTGGTGTGATCGGGCATGTAGGAACAGTCTGCGGCAATAACAATATTAATATTGCAAGCATTTTGCAAAAGGGCGTTAAGCAAGATGATACGGCTGAAGTTGTCGTTATAACAGCTGTATGTAAAGAATCTGATGTTCAAGATGCAATCAATCAGCTTCTCTCGATGCCTTCAATCAACAAAATTAATAGTTTAATAAGAGTTATGAATTAAGGAAAATAATTATGTCCAGCAACCACTACCAAGGTTTAATAAACAAATATAGAGAGTTTTTGCCTGTTTCTGATAAGACTCCGGTTATAACTTTAAATGAAGGAAATACTCCTCTTATTAAAGCGGATAATCTAGCTAAGAGAATCGGATTAAATGCTGAAATATATTTAAAATATGAAGGCGCGAATCCTACAGGAAGCTTTAAAGACAGAGGAATGACAATGGCTGTTTCTAAAGCGGCTGAAGAAGGCGCTAAGGCTATCATCTGTGCTTCAACCGGAAATACAAGCGCTGCAGCAGCTGCATATGGCGCTAAAGCTGGCATGAAGACCTTTGTTTTGATCCCTGATGGATATATTGCTTTAGGCAAGCTTTCTCAAGCTATGATGTATGGTGCTCAAATCATTGCTATAGATGGCAATTTTGATGAAGCGTTAGAAAGAGTGCTTGAAATTTCAGAAAAATATCCTATTACACTTGTTAATTCTGTTAACCCATATAGAATAGAAGGACAAAAAACAGGCGCGTTTGAAATAGTTGAGGCGCTTGGTGATGCTCCGGATTATCATTTTATTCCTGTTGGAAATGCAGGTAATATAACAGCATATTTCAAAGGATATGAGGAATTTTTAATAAGAGAAAAATCCACAAAACTACCAAAAATGATGGGATACGAAGCTGCTGGTTCTGCTGCTATCGTTAAAGGAGAGAGAATTTGCAATCCTGAAACAATTGCTACAGCTATTAGAATAGGTAATCCTGCAAGCTGGAAGCAAGCTGAAAGAGCAAGAGATCTTTCTAATGGGGTGATAGATTGCGTTACAGATGAAGAAATAGTTGAAGCATACAAAATGTTGGCATCTTTAGAAGGCGTATTAGCTGAACCAGCTTCTGCTGCTTCTGTTGCCGGTGTTATTAAAGCTCACAAACAAGGTTTGATAGAAGAAGGCTCAAAAATAGTTTGTATATTAACGGGCAACGGTTTAAAAGACCCTGATTGTGCGATTAAATATTCAGCTTCTGATGTTAAGAAAACAACAGCAAATATGGAAGATATTATAAAAGCGATGTCTTTGTAATATTTGTAAAATTGTCATGGCCAAAAATGGCAAAAAATATTTTGTTTGTTTTTAAAGTAAGAGTATACTTTTATATTTAGATAATATTAGGAGAGAAGAAATGATTAACGTTAGAAGAATTATGCAAGAAATTCCTGCTCAAAAACAAGTGAAAGCTTTAACAACTACACCTGCTTTTGTTAAATCAGCTACAAAAAATGAGCAAGCTGCAATGGATTATTTCCAAAGAGCAACTGTTTCAAAAGATGTACCTCTTGTTTTCAACAGAGAAACAAAAAGATTATTTAATAAATTAAAAATTAATTAATTTTTAATTGAAGAATAGTTTAAAGCCGAAGTTTATCTTCGGCTTTATTTTTATTTCATTTTAAAGGTTATTTCATCTCCGTCAGCATCAATAAGAACAACGCCTCCGTCTTTGATTTCTTGTTGGAGTATTTTTTTAGATAGAGGATTTTCTATGAGTTGACGAATCGTTCTTTTAAGCGGTCTTGCTCCATATAGAGGGTTATAACCTTTGTGAGCAAGAAGGTCTTTTGCATCTTGAGTGATTTCAAGATCGATTTCTCTTTCTGCAAGGAGTTTTTTAAGTTGTTCTATTTGGATGTCAACTATTTGAGATAGTTCCATCATCGTAAGAGCCTTGAAGAATACTGTTTCATCTATTCTGTTTAAAAATTCAGGTTTGAATTTTTGCTTCATCAAGTCTAGAACTTTTTCTTTTGTGTTTTCAAAATCTGTCTGTGAAACCATAGATTTTAGTGTGTTTTCAAGGATTATATCGCTTCCTATGTTACTTGTTAAAATTATAAGTGTATTTTTAAAGTCGACAGTTCTGCCTTTTGAATCAGTTAATCGCCCGTCATCAAATATTTGAAGCATTATGTTGAATACATCGGGGTGCGCTTTTTCGATTTCGTCAAAAAGAACAACCGAATATGGTTTTCTTCTCACTTTTTCAGTAAGTTGTCCGCCTTCATCGTATCCTATGTACCCCGGAGGTGCACCAATAAGTCTTGCTACAGTGTGTTTTTCCATATATTCAGACATATCGATTCTGATAAGGGAATCTTCATCATTAAACATAAATTCTGCCAGAGCTTTACCAAGTTCAGTTTTTCCAACACCTGTTGGCCCAAGGAATATAAATGTTCCTATAGGTCTGCGCGGGTCTTTTAATCCCGAGCGAGCTCTTCTTATTGCATCAGAAACAACAACAACAGCTTCATCTTGACCTATTACTCTTTTGTGAAGGAAGTCTTCCATCTTGATTAATTTTTCCATTTCGCTTTCAACCAGTTTGCTTACTGCAATCCCGGTCCATTTGCTCACAATTTCTGCGATATCGTCTTCGCTTATTTCTTCTTTAAGAAGCTGTTTTTTTACTTCGGTTTCTTTTTCACTTGCTAGTTTAAGCTGTTTTTCCAATTCAATTAACTTGCCGTACTTGAGTTCGG
>JAEZOG010000117.1 GCA_023414155.1 Cyanobacteria bacterium OH_CFB_184
GTGCACGACAAGCCAAGCTTACCCCTTGACTTCACTTACCCAGTATTTGTCTGTAATTATTTGTGAAGTGCTTGAATTCGATTACGGAATATCAACTGATATCAAATGGCCAAACGACATCCTAGTAGATGGAGCAAAAATATCAGGCATACTTTGTGAAGCAAAAACTAAAGGGTCTTGTATTGAAGGTGTAGTGCTTGGTTTTGGAGTAAATTTAAACATATCGAAAGAAACTCTTGATCAAATAGATCAAAAAGCAACTTCTTTAAAAGTACTTATCAACAAAGAAACAGATCCTGAACCTTTTATCGAAAATATATTATCAGGATTTTTTGGAAGCTACGAAAAATTCATCAACCTTGGATTTAATTTTATAAAAGATAAATATACTGAAAGATGCAAATTTGTCGGTCAAAATATAAAAATAAGAACTGATAAATCAATCGAAGAATATTTTGCAGAAAGCATCAATGACGACGGCACATTAAGCGTTCTAGACAAGGACAATAACAAGAAAAAAATCTTGTCTGGCGATGTTATATTTATATAAATTATTCACACTTTCGGTAAAAAACTGTTATAATCATAAGTTAAAACCTAACTATTATAGTAAAGGAGCAACTAATGGCAACAACAGAGTTTTTTACCAACTCTCAAGATTTTAAAAAATTAACTTCTGCTGCTAGAACTACAATCCAAACAGCGTTTTTCGCAAACAATATATTAGAAGTTAATGACGTAAAAAAAGCTTACCAGTTGGCATTAAAAAGCCCGGGAACTATTGAACTAACAGGCATGCCTGTCTACAAACCTGAAAAAACAGGTCTAGAAGCAGGAACTAATCAATTATTATTTAATGATGGAACTGTAGTTGGAAGATGCGCTGCTGCGAGAAAAATTGTAGGAGAGCCAGGTTGCAACTTAACAGAATTATTACCGATAATTAGAGAGGCCGTCTACGGGACAAGATATAAAAAAATGCTTAAAGCAAAATCTATAGTTGGGCTGCATGAAGATTTTATGGTCAAAGCTCACTTGCTGATTCCTGAAGGCTTTGAAAACGTCTTATATAGCTGGTTGCTTAACTTCCAGTTTATTAACGATACTTATAAAACAATGTATAAAAACTCACGCCCGATAGATGAAGGTGATATTTTTATTTTTTCTGATCCTGACTGGACGCATCCTGATTATCCATACGGCCTTACTTTCTTTGATCCAAAAAACAACTGCGCCGCTATTTTGGGAATGAGATATTTCGGCGAACACAAAAAAGGAACGTTAACCTTGGCTTGGGGAGCAGCAGCAAGAAATGGATATGCTTCTTGCCACGGCGGACTAAAACGTTATAACCTCGATGAAAACAAGAACTTTACAGTTGCTGTTTTCGGGCTTTCAGGTTCAGGAAAATCAACAATTACCCATGCTAAACACAATGATAAATACGATATCACGGTGCTACATGACGATGCTTTTATAATAAATGTAAAAGAAAAATATTCTATAGCGCTTGAGCCGGCTTATTTTGACAAGACCCAAGACTATCCTATGGACTGTGAAGATAACAAATATATAATAACCCAGCAAAATAACGGGGCTATCTCAAAAGAGGATGGAAAAGTCTACTCAGTTACAGAAGATATAAGAAACGGCAACGGAAGAGCTGTAAAATCCAAATTATGGTCGCCAAACAGGGTTGATAGAGTCGATGAACCAATCAATGCTATCTTCTGGCTGATGAAAGATCCAACAATTCCACCTGTATTAAAATTATCTGGTGCCGCTTTAGGTTCTGCTATGGGTGCTACTCTTGCAACAAAAAGAACCACGGCAGAAAGGCTGGCAGAAGGAGTTGATCCTAATGCTTTAGTCGTTGAGCCATACGCAAATCCTTTCAGAACATATCCTTTAGAAATGGATTATATTAGATTTAAACAACTCATAGAAGACGGTGTCGACTGTTATATTTTGAATACCGGTGACTTTATGGGTAAAAAAATACAACCTGCACATACATTGGGTATTATTGAATCTATTGTTGAAGGTACGGCGGAATTTGAAAAATGGGAAAACTTCTCTGATATTCAAATTATGAATGTCGAGGGTTTTGATGCCTCATTTAAAAACAAAGACTACGCCGAACAATTCGTAGCTAGAATGAAAGATAGAATTCAGTTTGTTAAATCAAGAGAAGTTGAAAAAGAAGGATTGGACAAACTTCCAGATGATGCCCTTGAAGCATTGCTTAAAGTTATTGATCAAGTATAAGTTTTATTTGATAAAATAAACAATAAAAAAGCCCTAATTTGAGGGCTTTTTTATATAGATTTAAGTATTTTTGAAACACCGATTTTAGAAGAGAAACATTCTTTAATTACTTGTGTTGCATTTTTGGAAATGTCATTTAACAAGCTATCATTTGTTAAAACCATTTCGATTTTTTCTTGCAGATCATTATCATCATCATAAACTATTATATCTTTATCAATATGGAAAAGTTCTTTCATCTCTTCTTGAAAATCACTGACTACAACGCACCCACAGGCCATTGCTTGATATGTACGATAATTAACCGCAGACTTACCTTGAGAGTGAATATTAATGACAATCTTGGCATTATTCAAAGCATCTGCCATATCCTTTTCATTATCGATAAAGCCTTTATATGCAGTTTGCAAAAGTACCTTTTCAGCTTCTCCAACTCGGGCACAAGCAGATTCTAAATGTTTATGAAAAGCGTACCAAGCTATTTTTTTATCTTTAAAAGTTTTTATCAAATCTAAAAACCAATCCAACCTGTCTCCATAATCTAAGCGCCCGGCAAACATTATGTCATAATTTCTTTTAAGGTTTTCATTTTTATAAATTTCCGTATTAACAAAATGAGGAAGATAAAAAAGATTAGGAATTTCATTTTTTAAGTTCTCAAAATCAGCTTTGTCCCAATAAAAAACATAATTTGATTCATCTTTTAAATAATCAAAATAATCCTGACACCCAAAGCCTGCTTGCGGGCTTTTTATCAAATCAGAAAAGTAACATACGGTTTTTACTTTTATATTGTTTTCCACCTTTATTACAATTGGAGAAAAATCATATCCAACAAGTAAATCTACATTATTTTCAAAGTATTTTTTAAAAGATTCTTTTTCATCGACCAACTCATCAAAGACAAGCACATTGTGTCCAAGAAGAGTAAATCCATCAATAATAC
>JAEZOG010000209.1 GCA_023414155.1 Cyanobacteria bacterium OH_CFB_184
CTTTTAAAGATACTAAATTCTAATATAGAAAGCTCTTTAATCACTCTTGCAGACATTGCAATCGGTAATAATAAAGTTATAAACGAACTCATCAGAAATATAGAAAAACAAATCTGTGTAGGCGAAAAATGGCTCACTCAGAACTTTTTGCTTTTAGATGTTCCAATCAGGCAGCATTTTATTTATAATCTGCTTCAAAAAAATGACATTGAACCCAGTTTTGCAAAAGTAAATGAAATATTGGATTTTATATGCGACAACCAACACTCTAAATCAGGGAAAACGTTCTCGCTTACTAATGATAACTGGCTTTTTACTTCTCATAAATACACCTATGTTATCCACAAAGATGAAGAGATTAAATTTAATGAAGAAGTAACAATCGATTCTGAAGGCGAGTATAACTATTCTTCGGTTTATAAATTTTCAATACAAAAGTGCGATGAAAAAATAAAAGAATTTCCTAAATCATACATAAACTACGCATTTGTAGATTTGTCTAAAATCGAGGCACCAATTGTTCTTCGTACTCGTAAAAACGGTGATATAATTCAACCTTTTGGTATGACTGGAAGAATGAAACTAAAAAAATATTTTATAAATAAAAACATTCCAAGCCATGAACGTGATAAAATAATGTTGTTATGTTCAGGAAATGAAGTTCTGTGGGCAATCGGTGTAGGACTCAGTGAGAAGCTCAGAACAACTGATAAACCTACCCATAAATTAAAATTAGAAAATATATAGGTGATGATATGAAAACTTTAGATAGACATCTTACAGATTTGAAATTATTGATTTCTGAACAAGAGCTACACGACAGAATGAGAGTCTTGGGTAAGAAAATAGATGAAGAGTTTCACGGTACAGAGAGTATCTATGTAATCTGTGTTTTAAAAGGTGCTGTTATGTTCTGCTGTGATTTCACCAAGTATGTTAACACTCCTGTTCAAATCGAATTCATTCGTATTTCAAGCTATGGAAATGAGTCACGCTCTACGAATAATTTAAAAGCTATAGATCTTACACTTCCTGATATGCACGGTAAAGATGTATTAATAGTTGAAGACATTGTTGATACCGGATTGACTGCAAAATTCCTTATTGATTTGATCAATATGGAGCATCAGCCAAGAAAACTTAAGTTCTTATCATTGTTAAACAAGAAATGCGCACGCAAAATCGATATCGAACCTGACTACTTTGGATTTGAAATAGATGACAAATTTGTAGTCGGATACGGACTTGATTATAAAGGTTATTATAGAAACCTTCCGTATATAGGGTACTTCCCTTGTTAATTAAATTCCAGAACCTTTGATTTCAACTTTTTTAAGTTTTTTCTCGAGTTTTTTATACCATGGTAGCTTTTGTTTGAAAAGATATCTGTATCCTTCAATTTCAGCATTACATATTTCATAAAGTTGTCTGTCACAATTTCTTTCGAAGTCTTGTTGCAACTTTTTTGTGAATTCATGTCTGTCGAAGTTCGCGTTTTCTTTGTCTATAACGACAGGTTCGTTCACTTCGATAATTACTTCTGGTCTATCTTCTCTCAAGAAAACGTAATTGACAGCGATTGGAATTAAATTAACTCCGCCGTGTTTTTTGGCAACATTTTGTGCAATATAAGCAAGACCTGTTTGAAACTCAATCGGTCTATAGTTTGGCGGGCGAATTATTCCTTGAGGGAAAATCCACAGTCCTAATTCCGGAGACTTTAGTTCTTCTACTATGTATTTAAGTGCTTTCATTGATTCTTGAGGCGATTTTTTATTTATAGGAAACGCTCCGACTCTAGCAAATAGCGGAAACCTGTTCATTTCTTCAACCATCATTCTCAATTTTAAGTCAAATACTCTTCTCATTAAGTTGTAGCCGACAATTCCATCCCACCAGTTTCCGTGGGGTGCATAAAAAATATTTGGATATTTGTTGTTTCTCTTTTCAAAAAGCTCTTCATTTTTTATTCTTAGAGAATAAAATCTGTGTTCAAGCATGTTAAAGAAAAATTTATCTCCTACCCAAGTCCAGAAAGGATGATTCTGTGCTTTTCTGAATTTTTCTTTTCTATTCCTGAGCTTGGTTGGGGGAACGTCGGAGTATAGAATCTCTGATTTTGTCATATCCTCTTCCTCTATTTTGTATATTATACCATTAAAAAATATATAGTAAAACCCTTATGATTTAGGGATAAGGAATTCTCCTAAAGGAGTACGCTTTAGTCTTTCATTCCTTTTGATAGCAATGACCACCTTAACGTCAGGTGTGACAATGAAATTGTCTTTATCGATAAATCTGGTTTTTATTTTGATTTCAGGAGTTGTTCTGCCTTTTCTTAAAATATTGTATGGAGTAGCTATTCTTTTTTCAGCCACTTGAATAAGTTCGTTATTGTTAAATATTTTTATCTGAGCGTATAACTTTGTTGCATCTGTCGGTGAATTGTTTCTTATGACAAAAGAAAAATCGATATATTCTCTCAATTTTAGTGGATAAGAATGATATTTTGAGTTTAAAACTTCAAGTTTAAAGTCATCAGGAGCGATTATATTGTTTTCAGCAAATTTTGATACCAATTTGTATTTTTGGTAATAGCTTTTTGCAAGAAGATAATCTCTGGATTTTTCTGATTTTTTTATTAAATTAGTTAACACCTGTTTGTATAAATTATAGTCAATTATAGTCGGGTCAATCCTTGCCACTTCTTCAAGAAGCTCAAGGGAAGTCTCAGGATCTTCATTCATTCCTATTGCTGCTAATTTGTACATCAATTCAGGAGAACTTGTTATCCTTATTCCTTCTTCTAGTGCAAGCATTGCTTTTGCGAGCTTTTTTTCTGCAATATATTTATCTGCAAGAGCAAGATATACTTTAGGAAGTTCATTTAAGACGTCAGTTTTTTTCGTAGTGGTTTTTTCTTGATAATATAATGAATTTAAGTACTGCCTTATACTTTCATTGTAGAGCTTTTCTTCATATAAACGATTTGCAATTTTTGAATAAAACATAGCCTTTGAGTTTATCAAAGAAGCATCGGGGTATTCTTTTATGTTGTCTATAAGCGCAAGTGCATTGTTAAATTTATTTTGTTTAGAGTATAAGTCTGCAAGCATAAAATGAGGTTCATAAATGCCGTATGGAACTTTATTTAATGATTTTTTGTATTCATTTTCTGCTTGTTTAAGTTCGCCTTGGGTTTCATACAACAGGCCAAGTTTTATATTAATAATATAGTTTTTGTTTTGCAGTTTTTCATGGTATTTGTATTGCTCAATTAAAATGTGGATTTGGGCATCTTTTTGTTCTTTTATTTCTGATGGTGTTGGTATTTTTTCGCTATTATTTTTTGTAACCCAAACAGTCATAACAATTACAAGAGTAACTATTAATAAAGTAATAAAAAATGTTTGAAGATATGACAATAATTCTCTTTTATTCATATATCTCCTGCACCGAAACCGATTTAATGTAATTTATGTCATCAATTTTTTCATGAACGCATTCAATAGGATTCTTGCAGTTTATTGCCAGTCTTATGACAATTTTTATGAGATTTTCATCATCAGTTTTTTTCTTGTTTAATTCGATTATGTCAGGGAATAATGTATGTATTTTTTTTCTTACGTATGAATACATTTCTTCTTCACAATATAAAACAACTTTTAATTTCTTTTGATTTTTAAGGTTTCTTGGCATTATTTCTCGTTCGAAAATTCTTATTAAAACAAGAACTGCTATAGATAATACTGCTGAGACTATTGCCCAGTTGAATTTTCCGCAGCCACAGGCCATCCCGATACTTGCTACCATCCAAAGAGTAGCAGCTGTAGTTAGTCCATATACTGATGAACCTTGTCTTAAAACAGTTCCACCACCAATAAAACCTATACCTGTGACGATTTGAGCAGCGACCCTTCCTGGATCACCCATAGGGTACAAGCTTAATGAGGTTGAAAATCCGTATATTGAAACAATGGTGAATAAACAAGAACCCAAAGATACAAGGATATGTGTTCTTAATCCAGCCCATTTATTTGTTAATTCTCTTTCAAATCCAATACCAAAACCTAATACAATCGATAACAAAATCCTGGCTAAAATATTTGCATCAGGAATTTGAAAATAGCTTAAAAACTCTTGCATTCTTGCTTATCTCACTTTACTTTTAGGATCCAACACGTCTCTTATTGTATCACCAATCAGGTTAAATGATAAGACTGCAACAAAAATTAAGAAACCCGGAGTTAAAAGCCAAGGTCGAGATATTATGTTTGCAAATTCTTGAGCTTCTTTTAGCATATTACCCCAACTAGCATCAGGCTGTTGAATCCCCAGTCCTAAAAAGCTCAAACCTGACTCTGCAAGTATGTATGATGGAACACTCAATGTCATTGCTATTATAACGTAGCTTATGGTCTGAGGGAGTATGTGTCTTACTATTATTCTTAAGTTTGAGGCACCTAATGACTCAGAGGCTTGAACAAATTCAAGTTTTTTGATTGATAAAACCATACCTCTTACTACCCTTGAGAATCCCGCCCAGCCAATAAGAGCAAGAATTAAGATTATTAGTGTAAATCGTTGAATGCTTGTCATATTCGCGGGCAATATTGATGCAAGTATTATTAATAAGTAAAAACTTGGTATCGACATTATTGCTTCGGCGACCCTCATCATCAGAAAGTCGATTTTCCCGCCAAAGTAACCCGATATTCCTCCATATAACATTCCTAAGGGGAATGAAACAAAGAGAGCCAAAAATCCTATTGTAAGAGATATTCTTCCTCCAAATAAAAGTCTTGAGAAGTTGTCTCTTCCATTTATGTCGGTTCCTAAAAGATAAATGTTTCCGCCTTTTTCAACATTGTAAAAATGTCTGTCGAAAGGAATAAGTCCAAGGATTTTGTATTTTTCTGCTTTAGCAAAGTATTTTATTTTATATTTATGAGATTTGTCTTCTTTATATGTAATTCTGTAGTTTTTACTGTCAAATTCTCTTGTATAGTTGTATGTGTATGGCCAGGATAATTTACCTTGCTGATCGATGATGTATATTTTTGAGGGTGGAGCGTATGCCATATGTCGATTTGAATAATCTTTTGAATATGGAGATATAAAATCAGCCATAAACACGCCGACGTATAATATCACTAATAGCAAAAATGCTATCTGAGCGAACCTGTCTTTTAACAAGGTTTTTAGTAAATTTTCTTTGGTTTTTTCATCAAGAGTAGGAATTGTAGTCATTAGCTTATCTCCACTCTAGGATCGACCAGTTTTAGTAATATGTCGGCTAATAAG
>JAEZOG010000214.1 GCA_023414155.1 Cyanobacteria bacterium OH_CFB_184
AAAAGCATTTTCAATAGGTGCAGCAATTATTTTGGCATATTTCAATGCATCATTCGTGACCATAAGTTCGTTATTAACCGGTAATTCCATTCATCCAACTCCTGTGATATAATTTTTAAAATTGCAAATTTCTCGCTCTAATTATGAGAGTGCATCCAAAAGAAAAATATTCCAAACTTAAAGATTATGTAACATTTTGTTTACATTTTTCCAAAAATAGACAATTAACATAACGTTCTGTTTTTATAAAAATACTAAAAATAAAAGGAGGCACATATGATTAACGGTGTAAACTTTGGAGCTATAACAACTGATCCTACAATCAGATTGAAAGATGAAACAATAGCTCAAGGACAAGCCTTTGCAGCACCTTCAGCCCCTTCTGCACCGGCTGCGGCTACAAACGTTCAAGGTGATTCATTTGAAAAAAAAGGTAAAGGCAAGAAAACAGCTTTCGCACTTTTCGCAACAGCAGCGGCTGCACTGACAGGATTAGCATTAGCTGTTAAAAAGGGTAAACTATCTGAAATCACTATTGAAGCTGATTCTAAATTGAAGGATAAAGCTTTAAGCTATGCTCATATAGTTGGAAAGGCGGTTTTAGAATTTGCAGAATCTCTACCTGGAAAGATTACAAAACTATTTAACAAAACTAAAGAAGAAGCTGGCGAACTTGCAAAAGTATAAACTAGCATCAATAAAATAGTAAATTATAAAAAAGCAGACTTAAGAAAGTCTGCTTTTTATCTTTTATAAGAACCATTAAACCTGTAAAAAGTTACTAGATTTTTGAGTTCATCTAAAGCTTTCTGAACATCAACATCTTTGTTATGACCTTCAAAATCAATAAAGAACATATACTCACCAAGGTTTTTCTTCGACGGTCTAGAGTCTATGTATAATAAATTTAGCTTATACTTATCAAAAACTCCTAACACTTTATGCAAGGCGCCTGAAATATTTTTTGTAGAAAACGCTATACTTGTTTTATCAGAACCAGAAGGTTCAAAGCATTTTCGCCCAAGCAAAATAAAACGGGTTCTGTTATCTTTTTCATCATTAATAGATTTATCTATAATATTTAACCCAAAAACTTCTGCAGCGGTTTCATTCGCTATTGCCGCATATGTATCATCCAGATTCAAAATTCTTTTTGCCGCTGCACTTGTAGATGTTTCTTCTAAAATAGAAACCTTTTCAAAGTTTTTTTCTAAATAATTTGCGCATTGAGCCAGAGCTTGAGGATGAGAAATTACTGTTTTAATCTTTGATTTTTCTTTTGTTTTAGACAAAAGACAATGATCAATAGGCAATACAATTTCCGCTATTATTTTGAGCTCAGAGTCTTCAACCCTAATTAAGTTATCAATCGATTCTCTTACTATTCCTTCAATGGAATTTTCAATAGGAACTACGCCCAGCGAATTGCAATTGCCATCTACCTGATTCAAAACAGACTTGATAGTTCTAAGAGGACTATATTGCCCTATTTTTATATTGAATTCTTGCACAAAAAGACTAAGAGCCTTGTGGGTGTAAGACCCCTCAGGTCCAAGATAATATATATTGTCTACAGTTAAATCTTTCATTTGATTATGCTTTATTTCTTGTATAAAATTAATATAACAAAAAGGGAGAAACAATGGCAAATATAAAGTTTGGAACAGATGGTTGGAGAGCAATAGTCGGAAGAGACTTTACCTATGAAAATGTAAAAAAAGTTACACTTTCAATTGCAAAATATCAATATGATAACTTTGGCCTAGATAAAAAAATTATTATAGGATATGACCCTCGAAATATGGCAAAAGAATTTGCAAAATATACAGCTGATATTCTTGCAGAAATAGGTTTTAACGTCATACTAAGCGAGCAAATAATTGCCACTCCTGTTTTAGCTTATGCTGCAAAATACTACAATGCAAACGCAATAATGTTCACAGCATCACATAACCCGCCAGAATATCTGGGAATGAAGTTCATTCCTGACTATGCAGGACCTGCAACTGAAGAGATCACAAAAGAAATCGTATCAAACATCGATGCTGATATGTCTGAATATAAATTTGCGCCGATGTCTGTTAATTTCGACAACTTCGACGATATATATTTAGACCATTTAAAAAGCGTGATAGATTTTGAAAAAATTAAAAGTTCAAAAATAAAAATAAATTATGATGGACTACACGGTGCAGCCAGTAATATTTTCTCTCGAATTTTAGACACATACGGAATTGAATATATTTCAATGAACCTAGATCCTGATCCAAATTTCGGCGGAAAAATGCCTGAACCAAAAGAAAAATTTCTTCCTGAGTTAAAAGCTCTTTGCATAGAAACAGGAAATATCGGATTGAGTAACGACGGGGATGGGGATAGATTCGGAGCATTTAACGAAAAAGGGGAATTTGTTTCTCCAAACGAAGTTATTGCAATACTTCTCATTCATCTTAAACAGAACAAACACCTTCTCGGAAAACTTGTTAAAACTGTCGGCGCAAGTTCAATGCACGATATTTTAGCAAAGTCATTAAACATCGATGTTATTGAAACACCGGTTGGTTTCAAATGGGTAGGTCAAGCGATGAGGGAAAATGACGTCATTATTGGCGGGGAAGAATCAGGCGGATTAAGCATAAAAGGACATATCCCTGAGAAAGACGGAATATTAGCAAACCTTTTAATCCTTGAAGCAATGGCATATTCTAATAAAAAGCTATTCGAACTACAACAAGACGTCCACTCAATAATCGGTTTCACGTTTATAAATGACAGGATTGATCTTGAACTAGAGTCGATCGAAGAACAAGACGCGATAATTAATAAATTCAAAAACGTAAATGAGATCCCTCCATTTAAAATAAAATCCAAAAATTTGATGGATGGGCTTAAAC
>JAEZOG010000218.1 GCA_023414155.1 Cyanobacteria bacterium OH_CFB_184
TGAATCAACTTTCTTTAACTCTGGTTGAGTTTCTTCACCATTAACTGGCTTTGTTAAATTTAAATTTTTACACGACGACTTTTGAATTCTGAGCAGCTTAGTCTCAGAAGCGTTAACACTTTTGATCATTAAAATATACCTCTCTACCTCAAACACGTGGTTGTACAAAGGCATGTGCACATTTTTTTTTGCTAGTTGGAGGGTGTCTTTTTTACAATTATTAATACTAGCCTATAAAAAAGACCTCCGTAGAGGTCTTTTTTTTATTTATTATTTCGATTTCTTAGAAGCGAATTTTTTAACACCACCTGGTTTTTTAGCACCATATGATCTTGGAGACTTTGAAAAATCTCTACCTGAGTCTTTAGAAGAATCACTGCCGAATTTTTTCGATTTTCCAAAAGGTTTTTTAAAATCTTTTTTAGCCTTTTTCTTTTTATCGAAATCTTTGTTGTCTTCATCATTGAACTTTTTAGGGTTATCTCTTAATGTTCTTACAGCGCTCATCATTTCATCTAAGCTAAGATTGTTATCGTTTCTTTGTTTGCTGCTTCCAAAGTTACGACCTCTGTCGCCTCTTGGAGCTTTGTCTTCAAATCTTTTTCTGCCGAATTCAGAAGAACCGCCAAAATCGCGAGAACCACGAGAACCTCTTGATTCATAAGATCCATTAAAATCTCTTGAACCTCTAGACTCACGAGAGCCGCCAAATCCTCTTGAACCACGAGAACCTCTTGAACGTCTTTGTCTTGAATCATCTTCATAAGAATTATCTTCAAAAACAATGTTTCTGTCGATTTTTTTGCTCTCTTTATTCATTGATAATTTCAATAACGCAGCAGCAACTTCAACCAATGAAACATTTTCACTAGTCATTGCCATTACTCTTTCAGAGAAAACCGATAAATCATCACATTGGATTATGTTGCTGATTTTTGTTTGGAAAGCATCAACTCTAGAATTTTCTAATTCTTCATAAGTTGGGACTTCGCTTTTATTAATAAGCATTCCATTTGCTCTTTCAATTCTTTTTACAAACTGAACCTGTCTTTTTGAAACAAAAGTGAATGATTTTCCAGAAGTACCTGCACGTCCTGTTCTTCCGATTCTATGAATATAATCTTCATCATCTCTTGGTAAATCATAGTTAAATACAGCTTCAATATTTTTAACGTCGATACCTCTACCTGCAACATCTGTTGCAACAAGGATTTCAATAGTTCCATTTCTGAAGCCTCTCATAACTTTTTCTCTTTGAGTTTGGTTCATATCACCGTGAAGAGCATCTGCGAAGTAGCCTCTTGATTTTAAGAACTCAACTAATTTATCAACTGAACTTTTTGTATTACAGAATACTAAAGAAAGTTTAACTTTATGCAAGTCTAAAAGTCTTGTAAGAAGCTCCATTTTAGCTTTTTCAACTACTTCAAAATAAACTTGTTCAATATCAGGAGTATCTTGAATACTATCCGTTACATCAACTAATGTTGGGTTAGTTTGGAATTTTTTTGTAAGTTCTACAATATCTTTTGCCATAGTTGCAGAGAACAATATAGTTTGACGATTAGCAGGAACATCTTCAAGAATAACGTGAATGTCTTCTCTAAAGCCCATATCAAGCATTTCATCAGCTTCATCAAGGATAACCATATTAACTGAATCAAGTTTAATCGATCCACGTCTTAAATGGTCCATTAATCTTCCAGGAGTTGCCACAACAACTTTTGGAGATCTTTGAAGAGCGTTAAACTGTTTATCAATTTGTTGTCCGCCATATACAGATACAATAGATACGTTGTCCATATATTTACTTAATTTTTCAAACTCTTTGTGTACTTGAATTACAAGCTCTCTTGTCGGGCAAAGAATTAAAGCTTGAATATTTTTATTTGAAGAGTTTAAATCTAGTTTTTCTAAAACAGGGACAGCAAATGCTGCTGTTTTTCCGCTTCCGGTTGGAGCTTTTGCAATGATGTCTTTTCCTAGCATAATCTGAGGTATAGCCTCTGATTGGATAGAAGAAGGTGTTTCAAATTTCATATCAGTAATCGCATTAAGTATTTCTTGCGATAGTGCTAAATCATTGAAATTTTCAATTTTTAAAATTGTTTCTAATGTTGTCATATTAATCTTTCTCTAGTGATAATGCTCTTTACAAACTAAAATGTAAAAAGAGCATCCGAAAATTACATTAAAGACAAAAAATTGTATTCTACAAATGTAACACGAACATATTTTAAATACTGCATAATAATTAAAACATTAAGTAATATTATAATAAATATATAATTAAAAAGTCTAAACGGTAAGATACCTAGGCTTTCAAACAAATCCTAGAAGAACCTCTAATAAAAAAATGAAATAATCTGTCCTATTGACTAATTTAAAAATCTATCATTTAATATATAGTAATTTACGGAAAGCCGAAAATTATATTGCAAACCAAAAGGAATCAAATGAATAATCACAAAGCAAATAACCCAAATATGACACTATGCCAAGACTTGTGTTGTTGTACATATCAAAAGAGATATGACGGTTTTTGCTGTTGCTGCTGTTTTATATTATAAAATATAAGATTTGAAACATAAAACTTGAAACCCGTTTATCTCTATTTATAGATGAACGGGTTTTTTAGTGCCAAAAAGAGAACTGATTATAAAGAAAGGGAAAAAATGAAATATTACGAAAACGTGCTTGATAAAATAGGAGAAACACCCTTAATAAAACTATCAAAACTGACTCAAGGGTTAAATGTTAATATTTTTGCAAAGGTAGAATACTTCAATCCCGGCGGCAGTTCAAAAGACAGAATTGCACTTGCGATGATAGAAAACGCCGAAAAAAATGGACTTTTGAAACCTGGGGGAACAATTATTGAAGCAACAGCTGGAAATACAGGCGCAGGACTTGCTTTGATAGCTGCAAGTAAAGGATATAAAAGCATATTTGTTCTCCCAGACAAAATGAGCAATGAAAAAGTCAACTTATTAAAAGCCTATGGCGCTGAAATCGTCATCACGCCTACATCAGTCGCGCCAGATTCACCTGAAAGCTACAATGGAGTAGCAGATAGATTAGCAAAAGAAATCCCGAATTCATTCAGACCCTCTCAATTCAGCAACTTGGTTAACCCGCACGCTCATTACCTTTCCACGGGACCAGAAATCTGGGAAGCACTTGATGGCAACATAGATGTTTTTGTCGCAGGAATAGGCACCGGAGGGACGATATCTGGAACGGGAAAATATTTAAAAGAAAAAAATCCGAAAATTATTGTAATCGGGGCTGATCCTGAAGGATCAATACTTTCTGGTGACTCCCCAAGGTCTTATAAAGTCGAAGGTATCGGCGAAGATTTTATACCTGTAACCTTTGACAGACAAATAGTGGATGAGTTTATAAGAGTAAGCGATACAGAATCTTTTTCGACTACAAGAAAATTGGCAAGAGAAGAGGGGTTACTTGTCGGAGGATCGTCAGGAACCGCTCTAGCTGCTGCATTAAAATATGCCCAAAGAGCACCTGATGGAACAAATATTGTCGTTCACTTTCCTGACACAGGACGCAATTATCTAACAAAAATTTTCTCAGATGATTGGATGTTTGATAACGGATTTTTAGAAGAAGAACCTGAAACAGTCACGGTAGGAGAAATTTTAAAAACTAAAGACCAGTCCCAATCACTTATATATATAAACGCAGACGACTCTGCAATCAATGCTGCCAACATAATGAGAGAAAATGGAATATCTCAAATTCCTGTTTTAAAAGACAGAAAAATGGTCGGGAGCTTAAATGAAGTCACTTTAATTAAATTATTATATGACGGGACAAATCTAGCTGAAAGCTATGTTTCAGAGGTAATGGGGCAAAGCCTTCCTCAATTAGAGAAAAACGCAAATATATCTGAATTATACAGGCATCTTTTGGCAGGAAATGTCGGCGTAATAATCACCAAAAATGAGGAAGCTCTTGGCTTTTTATCAAGGATTGATCTTGCAAATTTTTGGATAAAAAGAATGAAAGCAAGAAAAGTACTAGCAAACAACTAAATTTTAAAAGGAGATAAAAATGAATTTTTCAACAAAAGCAATCCATGCTGGGCAAAGCGCCGATAAGACAACAGGGGCAACTATTGTCCCTATATATCAGACATCGACTTATACGCAGGAAGAAATAGGCAAACACAAGGGTTATGAATACACAAGAACAGGAAACCCAACAAGATCAGCACTTGAAGAATGTTTAGCCGCTCTTGAGAATGCACAATACGGACTTGCATTTGCTTCTGGGTTAGCAGCATCATCAGCGGTACTTTCAATATTAAAACCCGGCGACAATGTCATCGCCTCAGACGATTTGTACGGAGGAACCTACAGACTCTTTGAAAATATCTTTACTCCTCTAGGAATAACATTTACATATGTAGACGGGACTAATATAGAGGCTTTTGAATCAGCAATTAAACCAACAACAAAGTTAATCTGGCTAGAAACACCGACAAATCCACTTTTAAAACTGACTGATATTTTAGAAGTCACAAAAATTGCAAAAGAGAAAAACATTTTTACCGTAGTCGATAACACTTTTGCAACTCCATACTTTCAGCAGCCACTTGACCTTGGCGCTGACATCGTTCTTCACAGCACAACCAAATATATAGGAGGGCACTCAGACGTTGTGGGCGGAGCTGTGCTTTTAAACAATCACAAGATTTATGAAAATATTAAATTTTACCAAAACGCAGCAGGTGGAATCCCTGGTCCTTTTGACTCTTGGCTAATATTAAGAGGTTTAAAAACTTTGGCACTTAGGATGAAACAACACGAGCAAAATGCAAGATTGATTGCAAGAATTCTCTCAGAGCACCCGCAAGTGGTCAAAGTATACTACCCCGGATTATCCTCTCACCCGCAACATGAATTAGCTTTAAAACAAATGAGGGGCTTTGGCGGAATGATTTCATTTAAAATCAAAGGCGGTTTTGAAGAAGCTAATAATTTTATGAAAAATTTAAGAATATTTTCTCTTGCAGAAAGTCTTGGTGGAGTAGAGTCTCTTGTATGTTATCCTCCTAAGATGACTCACGCCTCTATTCCAACAGAGGAAAGAGAAAATCGAGGGATAACCGACAATTTAATAAGGCTATCAGTTGGAATAGAAGATATTGAAGACCTTACTCTCGATATTGACCAAGCTTTGATTAAAAGCTCAAAACATTCACTAATTCACTAAATAAAGGAACTTTTAAATATGAATAATGCAAAAAAACTCTACGAAAACGAAGCGAAAGAATTTGATTACGTCATTCCGACATTAATCCCGTTTTATAATGAAATATACAATATTTTGATAGATTCAATACCTTTTAAAAGCGAAGAGGCAATTGAAATTTTAGACATAGGGTGCGGAACCGGAACTTTAGCTAAAATTTTAAAAGAAAAATTTCCAAACTCAAAAGTAACTTGTGTAGATTTTTCCAAAAATATGATAAAGATAGCTCAAAGAAAGCTTATTCAATATCAAAAAGACATAAATTTTTTAGTGACTGACTTCAACAACATAACCGCAGGCAAAAAATACGATGTAATTGTATCATCTTTTGCCCTGCATCATATTCCAACAGATGAACAGAAAATACGTTTATACAAAAATATTTTTAATATGTTAAATGGTAACGGGGTATTTCTAAATGCTGACCTGGTTCTGGGCTCTAATAATCACATTAAAAACATGAATTCTAAAAAGTGGAAAGAACACATAATCAAATAC